>CADBXQ010000111.1 GCA_902798675.1 Oscillospiraceae bacterium | reverse complement strand
AAAGATTCATCATACACTTTTGCTTTAAATCCTTTTTGTTCTAATTGTTTGACAATTTCAGGAATTCTAGTGTTTTTAAAGGTTTCAACATTAATTTTTCGAATTCGCGACAGCTCTAATATAGCCACGGTGTCGCCTTTTTCCAATTTATTTGGATATATTATATTTGTTTCGTTAGAATATGGTTGCGATTCATCTACAAATTTAACATTGTCGTTGCAAATGTTTGCGCGCAGACCATTAACTAAAAATATAGACAAAATTACTGGACAAATCCAGATAAATTTGTGAGTCTTCATAAAATATATCACTCCTTGAGCATATAATTAAATTTAATTTTTGATCCAATATTTTTCTAACAACTATCATATATAATAATAGTCGTGATTTTTGTCTAAATATTTGTTAGGATTCCTTAAAGTGTAGCATATTATTTGTGGATATTTGTTAACATTTTGTAAACTTTTAAGTTTCACTATCTGTTATGCGGCGTTTATATGACAGTAATATTATTTATAGTATCAATGTTAAAAAACAGCAAAATAATAGAGATGAAAATATTATTAATGATAGGTTAGATAATTTTGCTTTGAATTTCAAATTTTGATAATATACAAATAATTATAGATAAAAATTTAATATACTTTTAATTTTATAAATTTATTATAATTTTTAAGATGGAGGATATTATGATGACTAAATTAAAAAATTTGTGTATATTTGTTTTATTTGTGATTATTATTAGTTTATGTGGTATGTATTCTCTGGGCGTTTTTGACATTTGTTTTTTGAAAAGTGTAACTTAAAAAAATTATAACCTAGGCGAATTTTTATATACTGGCGAGCTTTTGCATGGAAAGTTTCAAAATAATGGAATAATTAAGTTAAATGATGGATCTATATATTCTGGAAAATTTAAAAATGGAGAATTATTTGGAGATTTTACATATTATTCGAAAAATAATTGGTTAAAAAATAAAATAAGGCCGCTCAAAATTTATATCACGATTTTTATCTCTATAATTGTGACTGCAATCATTTTTATTTGTCATAAAGCAAATTTTGATAATAAATTAACATATGAATATGGATTTTTAACAATATCTTTGCTGTCTGCTGTCTTGATTTTTTTGTTAAGGATGCTGGACAAAGTTTTGGATAAAAGCCGAAAAGAGTCAAAATTAATCGATCATATAGCATTTATATCATATCCGATATATTTATTTCACTGGCCTTTTTTCATAATTTTTTCAAATATTTTCAATTCTAACCTAATTTCAGCGACAGTAACCATAATTTTTTCATATGCTTTTTCTGTTTTGTTTGCGTATAATATTGAGCCTATTTTTTACAGAGATTATCATACAAAGAGTAAAATTTTTAATAAATCGGGGAAATATATTATTGTGGTGACTGGTTTTTTTAGTTTCATTTGTTTATTTATTAATGCTAATATTTTAATCAACAAGTCGGATATTTCAGAATTAGAAAAGGAGCAAATGGTTGGCAATGTGCTTCAAAACATAGATAAAATAGAAAATTTAAAGCAAGGATGGGATGATCCAGACATAGGTTTTGATAAAGTGCAAGAAGTTGAAAATATTCAAAATAGTCAAAAATTATCTAATGTCGGAAATGAAAAAACAAAAATAACAGTGATTGGCGATTCTGTAACCTTGGGTGCGCGAAAAAAACTGAAAGAAACATTTGAAAATTCACATATTGACGCAAAGGGAAATCGCTCAATTGCGGATGGCTATGATTTAATAAAAAATATGCAGGATTCAAATATATTAGGTGAATATGTTGTGATAGCGCTGGGAACTAATGGATGTGAAAATTGGAAGTCTATTATTGATCAAATCATTGAGGAATTTTCGAATAGTTACAGACTGATATTTGTCACTCCATATGATGGATATTGGAATGAATCGTGGAAATCATATAAAACCACTCAATATTTGAAAGAGCTAAAAGAAAGCAACACGCCTATCACTATTGCTGACTGGGCGGAAAATATATCGTGGCATTCAGATTTATTAGGTTCAGATAAAACACATATTGGCGGAAATCAAGCCGCGATAGATCTCTTTGTTGAGACAATATCCAAGGCAATAAATGAAGCTTTTTCCAAAAGTTAAAAATTTTTATTGGATTTTTTTAATTTTATTATTGACAAGTGTGATTGAATTTGATATAATGTTACCTGATGTGAGTTGTCGTTGGGTGGCAAGTTTGGAAGGGGTTGTTTTTTGTTATGTTATATGTGTTTTTAGGGATTTTGGCGGTAGTTGTTTTGATTTTGATATATATTCTTACTTTATATAATGGTTTGGTTCGGCTCAACAACCGAGTCAAGGAAGCTTTTGCGACTATGGATGTTTATTTAAAAAAGCGGTGGGACTTGATTCCAAACTTGGTTGAGACTGTTAAGGGTTATGCAAAGCATGAAAAAGGGACGCTTGAAGACGTCATCAAGCTTCGAAATGGCGCGTATGATTCGATGACAGATGAAGAAAAAATAGAAACTAATGCGGGCTTGTCCAGGGGAATTTCGCGCATTATGGCTTTGGCTGAGAGCTATCCCGACCTGAAAGCCAATCAAAATTTTATGGATTTGAGTGGGCAATTGTCAAAAATTGAAGAAGATATTGCAAATTCCAGGAAATATTATAATGCTGTTGTTAAAATGTTTAATGATAAAGTTGAAGTTTTTCCAAACAATCTCTTTGCAGGGATGTTTGGCCGCAGGTCTGTTGCCATGTTTGAAACCAGCGCTGCTGAAAGGGAGAATGTTCAGGTTAAATTTTAGAATGGTTTAAAGCATTTGAAGGGGGTGGGGCGCTGAAAATGGCTCCCAAAACGCCAAATCAGGTTCTTCTGATGCGTATGTTGTTAAAAATTGCAACATAGACATAACCTATAACGAGAACAATATTGTTGACGTTGTTGAGAAATATAGCGTATATTTCAATGAATCGCGGCATGGTTGGTCGGCAATTATTCCGCTTACCGGCGAATTTTTAAAGCCAGACGGTTCCAGCGTTAAATATAATGCTAGGGTTTATGATGTGAGCGCTAGTGATCAGTATCAAATGCTGAGGGAGGATGGAAACTGTGTTATAAAGATTGGTGATCCTCTAAAAAGTGTTAAAGGAAAGAAGGACTATGTTTTAAAGTATAAATATGATTTGGGCAGGGATAGGCTGACGGATGCGGATCAAATTTATTATGATCTCGTCTGTGATCACGATGCGCCATACCAAAATGTGACGTTCTCAATCGTTTTGCCCAAAGATTTTGACGCCTCCAAGCTTGGCTTTGTTGCGGCTCCAAAGGGATCGATTGGCGGGATGGACAAGGTTAGATTCAGCGTTGATGAAACAAAAATAACAGGAAGTTATGATGGAATTTTGGCGGCTGGAGATAGGCTGACGGTGAGGTGTGAGCTGCCGAAAGGATATTTTTCCAGGAATTATGGCGGCGCCTTTGTTTGTCAGATCGTTGTTGGAGCTTTGGCGGTTTTGGTGATGTTTGTTGTTTTGTTGAGGCTTTTTGCTGTCAAGAAAAAGGCTGAAGATTTTGGGCCGTTGGTTGAGCCTGTTGAGTTTTATCCTCCAGACGATTTGAACAGTGTTGATGTTGCATATATATATAAAAACGGCGCGATAGATTCGTCTAATGTGATGTCTCTGCTTGTATATCTTGCGAATAAGGGATATGTTAAAATATCAAGCCAGGCTGAGGACGCGAAAGATTTTGTGATAACCAAAGTTAAAGATTATGACGGAGACAACGAGGCTGAGAGGCTGTTTTTTGAAGGCTTGTTTGGGTCTTGGAAAAATGAGGTTTCATATGAAGATTTATATAATAATTTCTATAGAACAGTGGATTTAATTCGGGAAAAGGTTGTGAGTCCCGCCGGCAACAAATTTAAGATATTTTTAAAGCCTGTCCTGTCCGCTTGGAATTTTGCTTTTTTCGGCGTGCTTTTGATTTCAGCTTTAACCGCTTTGGCGACAGTTTTTGATTGGCTTGACGTCAACGTGGTTATGGAAGCGGGACTTCAATATATGGACAAAACGGCCGGATATTGCGTTATAGCTGTTGTTTTGACGGTCGTGTATGCTTTAATTCGCGCTCATGTCAGTTCGTCAGGTGGTGAACAAAGTGCTTTTTCGTCGTTGCTGGTGGGCGTGGCGCTTCCTTTAATTGTTGTTTTTGTTTCGCGTGAGGTTAATGGGATTAATTGGGTTGGGATTGTCCTCGCTGTTTTGATATTTGTTTGTATTCATTTTTTGCCCAGGTTTATTAAAAAAATGCCGGCTAAATCGTTGTTGTTTGCTGTTTTGCCATTTGCTGTTTCGGCTTATGTTTTGGTTTCTGACGCAACATATTTGCTCCTCAATTGCGTTGGGCTTGTGTGCGCGACCGTGACGGTTGCTTTTGCGTGCTCTCTGCCTCCACACACTAAGTATGGTCATGAGATCACGGGGAGAATTAGAGGCTTTCGAAACTTTTTGCTAACTGCTGAAAAAGAAAAATTGGAAGCTTTGGTGATGGACGATCCGGAATATTTCTACAATATACTCCCATATACCTATGTTTTGGACATTTCCGACAAATGGATTAAAAAATTTGAGTCAATTGCAATTGAAAAGCCCCAGTGGTATGACGGAGGCGACGCTTTTGATGTTTACTATCTGGATAGAATGTTTTGGAGCATATCAAACCACGCATTAGAAACCAAGTCTCAAAGCAGTTCAACTTCATCTTCAACTTCGAGTTGGGGGAGCGGTTCGGATGGATCCGGCGGTGCTGTTGGCGGCGGAGGTTATGGGGGCGGCAGTCGAGGCGCTTGGTGATAGTATGAAATATATATTTTAGAGAAATGATGGCGATTTGCTTTAGCAGGTTGTCATTTTTTTGTTGTTTTATACAAAAATGTCAAAAAAACATATGACAATTTTGTGCAAATATACAAATTTTTGCCAATAAAACAATTGAATATATTAAATTTGAGACTGAGTAGAAAATTATAGGCTGTATATAAAAATAAACAACACAAATTGCATATTGCCGCTTGACAAATACATGTCGTCCATGATATATTTACAGTATATATATATATGTATATATGGCAAAATTTTTACGATTTTACAGATTGGAGTGATTAAAAGTGTTAGAACTAAAAAATGTCAAAAAGGTGTATCATGTCGGGGAGGACATAACCGCTTTAAACGGGGTTTCATTAGGCTTTGGGCAAAGCGGCTTGGTTTCAATTTTGGGGCCATCGGGATGCGGAAAAACAACGCTTTTGAACGTCATTGGAGGCTTGGATGAATATGATTCTGGCGACTTGATTGTTAAAGGCAAGTCAACAAAGTCTTTTAAATCTGCCGATTGGGACGCATACCGCAACAATTGCATTGGTTTTGTTTTTCAGGGATATAACTTAATAACCCATCAAACTATTTTAAAAAATGTTGAGGTTGCGCTGACTTTGTCCGGAATTTCCAAGGCTCAAAGGACAAGCCGGGCAAAAAAAGCTTTGGAGGCTGTTGGGCTTGGGGCTCATCTAAACAAAAAGCCAGCTCAGCTTTCCGGAGGCCAGATGCAAAGGGTTGCGATTGCGAGGGCTTTGGTGAACAATCCTGAAATAATCCTTGCGGACGAGCCAACTGGAGCGCTCGACAGCAAAACCAGCGTCCAAATTATGGACATCCTCAAAGAAATTTCCAAGGAAAAACTTGTCATCATGGTTACACATAACAAAGATCTGGCAGAGGAATATTCTTCAAGGATAATCAATATGCTCGACGGCGAAATACACTCTGACAGCGCGCCAGATTCGTCGCCAGAAGTTTCAAGCGGGGGAATGATTTCTGGCTTTAAAAAGACTTCTATGTCGATGATAACGGCGATTGGATTGTCTTTTAGCAATTTGATGACAAAAAAGGGGCGGACGTTTTTGACCTCTTTGGCTGGAGGCATAGGCATTATTGGAATAGCCCTTGTCTTGGCGCTTTCAAACGCAGTCACTCTGAATGTTAAAAAGCGTGAAGACACTATGGTTGCAGGCAGGCCAATTTCGATTAGCGAAACCGGAACTTCATATAACGCATTCAACAACACCTCTTTAGAACAATATCCCAGCACAGATGCCATCAGTGTATATGACTCAACTGGTGCTAGTGATGAAAATGCTCAATTTAATAACATAACAGATGAATATATTACATATATAGAAAAAATGAAGAATGAAATAGGAGACAGCATAAA
>CADBXQ010000110.1 GCA_902798675.1 Oscillospiraceae bacterium | reverse complement strand
TATGATGGACGATTAAAATTAACAATGCAGGTGGTCAATGAAGTTAAAAAACACTTCAATAATAAAGTGTATAAATCTGTCATACCCAAAAATGTCAGATTGTCTGAGGCTCCAAGTTTCGGCGAACCTATTTCATATTATGACAAATACTCAAAAGGAGCTCGGGCATATCAAAAACTGGCAAAAGAGGTCATTAAAAACACAAAGAAATAGAAAGGAATGATATATGTGGCGAAAAAAAGTGGTTTAGGAAAGGGACTAGATGCTTTATTTCAAGACAATACTGAAGAAATAAAAAACACATTGATGGTGAACATAACCAAAGTTGAGCCGAATAAAGGCCAGCCTCGTCATAGATTTGACGAAGAAGCCATGACATCGTTGGCGGATTCTATTCGAGAACATGGAGTTATTCAACCAATAGTTGTTAGGCCGTTGAATAATGAGAGATATCAAATCATTGCTGGAGAGCGTCGCTGGAGAGCGTCAAGAATGGCGGGGTTGAAAGAAGTTCCAATAATAATAAAAGATGTTGATGATAAGCAAACCATGGAAATAGCGCTGATAGAAAATTTGCAAAGGGAAGATCTCAATCCAATAGAAGAAGCAAGGGGCTATGTCAAACTCATGGAAGAGCACAAACTCACTCAAGATAATGTTTCTAAAAGGGTTGGAAAATCCAGAAGCGCAATTGCAAATTCCGTTCGTCTGTTGAGCCTGCCAAGCGAAGTTATTAAAGAACTTGAGTGCGGAAATTTATCTGGAGGTCAAGGGCGCGCGCTGCTTTCACTTGAAAACGCGGAACAAATCAAAGAGGTTGCTTCGAGAGCAATTTCAAGAGGGATGAGCGTTAGAGAACTTGAAAAAATTAGTAATGCTAAAAAAAACACTAAACCAAAGCAAAAAAAGAACATAAAAGACCATATATATAAAGAATTAGAATTATCTATGCAAGAAGAATTAAACAGAAAAGTCAAAATTGAAGTCACATCTGAAGGCAAAGGCAAACTGATTGTGGATTTTTATAATAAAGAGGAATTAATAGATATGGCCTATGCTTTAGCAAATCAAAGAAGATAGAAAAGGGGAAAATCAATGTTAGATATAAAGTTTATTAGAGAAAATCCTCAAATTGTCAAAAACAATATAGAAAAAAAATTCCAACACTCAAAAATTAAATTAGTCGATGAAGTGTTAGATCTAGATAAAAAATATCGCGAACTAAAAACAAAATGCGATCAAATCAGGGGTGACCGAAACAGAATAAGTAAACAAATAGGGGCGCTGATTGGACGTGGTGAAAAAGATAAAGCTCAAGAAATTAAAGCCAGTGTCAAAAAAATGAACTTGGAACTTGAAACTCTTGAAGAAAACGAACGAAAATTATATCAAAAAATTCACAAAATAATGCTATCAATCCCCAATATTATTGATGACAGCGTTCCGATTGGAAAAGATGACAGCGAAAATGTTGAAATCGAAAAATTTGGAACGCCAACAATCCCAGAATATGAGATCCCATATCACGTGGATATAATGGAAAAACTAAGCGGAATAGACTTAGAAAGCGCAAGAAAAACCAGCGGTAATGGATTTTATTACCTTTGTGGCGATATTGCAAGACTGCACTCGGCTATTTTATCATATGCTCGAGATTTCATGATCGATCGAGGGTTCACATATTTCATACCGCCATATATGATTAGAAGCGAAGTTGTTGATGGGGTCATGAGTTTTGATGAAATGGAAAATATGATGTATAAAATCGAGGGAGAAGATCTATATCTTATCGGCACTAGCGAACATTCTATGATTGGGAAATTTATAAACACGTTCACGGATGAAGAAAAATTGCCGATGAAATACACTAGCTATTCGCCATGTTTTAGAAAAGAGGTTGGCGCGCACGGATTAGAGGAGAGGGGAGTATATCGAATACATCAATTTGAAAAACAGGAAATGGTTGTGATCTGCAGGCCTGATCAAAGCAAACAATATTTTAGCGAAATGCTTAAAAACACGGTGGATTTCTTTCGCTCAATCGAAATTCCGGTCAGGACACTAGAATGCTGCTCGGGAGACCTTGCCGACTTAAAGGTTAAGAGCGTAGATGTTGAAGCTTGGTCACCCAGACAAAAAAAGTATTTTGAAGTTGGAAGTTGTTCAAATTTAGGCGATGCACAAGCCAGAAGGCTTAAAATTCGAGTCAGATCAAAAGAAAAAAATTACTTTGCACACACCCTAAACAACACGGTGGTTGCTCCGCCAAGAATGCTGATCGCGTTTTTAGAAAACAACTACACCCCCAATCAGACAGTCAAAATCCCCAAGCCTCTTCAAATTTATATGGGCAATAAAACTGAATTAAAATAACAAAAAAGGCCGCAATACCATCAGTGAAGGTATTGAAGCCTTTTTATATGGGCATCATAAAATTTCAAATATATTTATTTAAAACAGCAAACGAGAATGGGGATAATAAAATTTGATTTTTCACATATTGCCCATGAACGCAGCTGTAGCCTTGTAAATTCAAATCTATTGCCTTTTCATAGTCATTGGGGTTTAAAATCAAAATGGTTGATTCGCGCAAATCCTCCCTTTTAAACATCAAAACGTCCGTTGGAGATTCAACAAATTCTATAGCCCCCTCAGCTAAAGCCGGCAATTTTGTTCTGAGTTCACCTAAAAGTTTAGCAAATTCTAATATGTTTTTATCTTCACATCCCCAAGGATAGCACTTTCTGTTAAATGGATCTTTATATCCTTGAAGTCCCGCCTCGTCGCCATAATATATGCAAGGGGAGCCGGGCAAAAAATATTGCAAAACCATGGCGCACTTTAACATGTTAGCGCCGATTTTATATTGATCTATTGATAAAACATTTTCAAATTGCCATTTTCTGTCATGATTGTCTTCGCAAGGCCCCGCCAAAGCAGTTATGGCGCGGGTTATGTCGTGGGTTGACAGCAAATTCATACACACATTTAGCGCTTGGGACGGATAGTTTTCAACAACCGTCATGATAGAATCCTCAAAAATCTTCTTATTTTTAGTTTTAATATAGGAAATAATTGCATTTCTAAAGGGATAGTTCATGACGCCATCCAATCGATCTCCAAGAAAATATTTTTTGTCTTCATCATATGCAACCTTGTTTGAAGCGTCCTCCCAAACCTCGCCAATAAGCAATTTATCTTCGCCTTCAGATTTGATCGTCTTTCGAATTTTTTCAACCATCTCTCCTGGCAGCTCATCAACAACATCCAGCCTAAATCCTCTTGCCCCAAGCCTCAGCCATTTTTTTATCACGCCATCATCCCCGCATAAAAAATCAACAAAATCGCTGTTATTTTTATTGATTGCAGGAAGGTCTAGAAAGCCCCACCACGAGGCATATTTATCGGGTTGCTTTTATTAAAATATATGCTGTCAGCGCCTGTGTGGTTAAAGACTCCATCTAAAATTATGGAAATATTCCTTTTTTTTGCCGCTGAACATAGCTGTGAAAAACTATCTTCATCTCCAAGAAGCGGGTCTATTTTCATATAGTCTGCTGTGTTATAGCGATGATTAGAATGCGCTTCAAAAATTGGATTTAAATAAATTATATTTACGCCCAAAGACTCAAGATATGGAAGTTTTTGCTCAATTCCCTTTAAATCGCCGCAAAAATAATCATTGTTCAGGATTTCTCCATTTTCATTTGGCAAAAATAAAGGAGTTCCTCCCCAATCAGACCGCAAAAGTCGATCGGAAGGAACATTTTTCTTTTCCTCTTTGCTGAAATAAAATCTGTCTGGAAAAATTTGATAATATATTCCCCCTTTAGCAAAATCAGGAGTTTTAAAGCCTTTGTTAAAAACAGTAAATTGAAAATTAGGCCCGTCACTTTCCGAAAAATATCCTGTTCCATCTGAATTTCTTCGAATATATGTTGTTTTTGAGTCTTTCTCAATTTTAAAATAGTAAAATAAAATCCGCGCCTTTTCAGGAACAACGCTGCATCCATAGCAAATTGAATCTTTCTGGGTGTTTTCATAAGCAAGCTCAAATTCCCTAGAATATCCGCCAAAATCATAAAAGCATATATAAACCTTCGAAAAAGCGAACTCGGACGGCAAATTAACTTTAAACTGGGTTTTAGTTTGAACTTCAACGGCGCCAAATGGTTTTTTAAACTTCAAATCTCTGCTGTTATATATGCAACTCATTTTCAAATCCACCCTTTCAATCGAAATAAATTAAAAATAGCCTTTATAAGTCCCATATATCCTTTGCATATTGGGAGACAGCTCTGTCGGCTGAAAAATATCCTGCATTCGCTATGTTAATTGCGCTCATTGCATACCATTTTTTCGAATTTTTATATAACTTTCTCGCTTTATTTTGAATCTCAAGATATGACGAAAAATCCGCCAAAACCATATATGGATCCTTCCATTTCAAAGAATTAGCTATATCACAAAATTCGGCCTGATAAATCCCATGCTCCATAAAATCAACAACACGTTTTATGTGAGGATTTTTATTATATATCTCAATTGGACAGTAGCCTTTTTTTTGAATATTTTCAACTTCTTTTGAATCCATCCCAAAAATTAATATATTATCGTCTCCAACGTTTTGATGTATTTCAACATTAGCGCCGTCCTCGGTTCCAAGGGTTATCGCTCCATTAATCATAAATTTCATATTTCCAGTTCCCGACGCTTCTGTTCCCGCCAATGATATTTGCTCTGAAATGTCGCTTGCGGGAATTATAAGCTCAGCTAGAGAGACATTGTAGTTTTCAACATAAATCACATTTAATTTCTCTCGGACTTTGGGATCACGCCTTATATGATCAGAAAGAGCGCAAATCAGCTTAATAATTTGCTTTGCAATATAGTATCCAGGAGCTGCTTTGGCTGAAAAAACATATGTTTTCGGGGGAAAATCCGCGCTTGGATTGTCTTTTAAGTAAAGATAGTCTGAGATTATGTTCAAGGCGTTCATGTGCTGTCGTTTATATTCGTGCATCCGCTTGACCTGAACATCAAAAATAGAGGAGATGTCAACGCTAAAATGTCCAGCCCCGAAAATGCAGGACAAAAATTTTTCTTTATTTTCGCGTTTAATTTGTGCTAATTTTGCTTGAATTTCAGAATCATTAGCATATTTTTCAAATTTTTTTAACTCCTGTGCATCTTTTTCAAATTTAGGTCCAATAGTTTCGCGCAAAAGTTTGTCAAGCCCGGGATTAATTTGACTGAGCCATCTTCTGTATGCGATTCCGTTGGTGACATTAGTGAATTTGTCAGGATCCTCTCGATAAAAGTCATAAAACAAATCCTTGCGCAAAATTTTGCTGTGGAGCTCGGAAACGCCATTAATTTTTTTAGACGCATACACACATAAATTCGCCATTTTAACGCAATTATTTTCAACTATGGCCATTTTATTCATTCGATTTATATCCCACGCGAACTTATTTTTCATTTCATCGACAAATCTGCGGTTTATTTCCAATATTATTTGAAAAATTCGCGGAAGCAAGTCTTTGAGAAGGCCTTCATTCCAAACTTCCAAAGCTTCACTCATAACGGTGTGGTTGGTGTATGTGAAGGTGTTTTCAGTGATTTTCCAGGCTTTTTCCCAGCTATATCCACATTCATCCAGCAAAATTCTCATGAGTTCTGGAATTGCAAGCGTTGGGTGTGTGTCGTTAATGTGGATTGCATTTTTTTCAGCAAAATTATCCATATTTCCATATTCTCTTGTGTGTCTGTTAACTATGTCGCCCAGTGAAGCAGCACAAAGAAAATACTGTTGACGCAAACGCAAAAGTTTTCCCTGGAGGTGGTTGTCATTAGGGTATAAAATTTTAGATATAGATTCGGCCGTTATGCTTTGACCCATAGCGCCAGTATAGTCTCCTCTGTTGAAGGAATCCATGTCAAAAAAAGGGGACTCCGCGTCCCAAAGCCGCAAAACAGCGACATCAGAATCCATAATACAAA
>CADBXQ010000109.1 GCA_902798675.1 Oscillospiraceae bacterium | reverse complement strand
GAATATGAAAATTTCGTCCGGCTTCATCTCACGCCTTGTGTATTTATTAATTAAATGCATATCATAAGCTGTCACTTCAGCTGACTTAACTATTTGTTTCAAAGTGAATTCCTCCCGAGTTTTTTGGATAGTTTTGTCTATTGCGCGACGACCTGCTCGCTTAAATCAACCAAAACAGGCTCTGGATCTTTTCCGTTTTCAAGCTCAATTTTTTCCGCCTGAGCGTTATATAGTCTTGTTTGTGCGGCTTGAATCTGGTCATTAAAGTTTAAAATATCCCATTTGATTTTAGGTTTATCTGAATATCCCGAAGTTCTCAGAGCGATTGTTGCTATTTTCAAAATAATGGGATTTAAAAGACGTCTGTAATATGCAAGTTCGCTTGAGAGGATTTGCGCTTGTTGTTCGCTCATTCGCTCGGTTGTTGACCAGCTCAAACCAAGCATAAATGGCGGTATGGAGAGCTTTGAAATGATTTGTTCAACCATTTGCCTGGCCGGAATTTCATAGTCTATTATTTGATTGTCTGCCCCGATGACCTTTATGTCGACGTCGCCAATAGTCACAAAATCTCGAATGTCGCCCCGCTTGGTTGCAGCCATGCCCTGAGCCCATTCCTTGGCGATCAATTCAGCCCTCTGCCTGGCATACGCTTGATCCACCTCATTTTGACCAGGTTTATATGTGACAGCAAATCTAACATTTCCGATCCTGTCAAAGTTTTCTCCAATGGCGTTATATATTTTATTTAGAATATTTGTGACAAAAGGCAAACTATTTAAGACACTCTGTCCTCCAATTTTTCCCGGCATGGGATTGAGAGCCGTGAACAAAATGCGTTCAGGAAATTTTGGCTCGATCGGAGGATCAAATCCATTTTTGCGACAAATTTTCAAGTCGAGTGGATTTTTTCCTTTAACCAAGACAATATCCGATATGTCTGCATTATAAAGTGCTGCAATGTTTAGCCCATCATCGAAAATAATTTCACCAATGGCGTTTCCAAACATCAAAAGGCTGTCTAAATATGTGCATATAAAGTGTTCCAATCCATTTCGACTGGCGCCGACTTTGACGTTATAGCTGAAATCATTTAAAAATCTTTGAGCTTTGGGATCATCGCAAAAAAATGTGAACCCCCCAATCAGCCTCTCGATTTTGCCAAATGCTGCGTCAATGATTGGAATCGAGCTGCGCATTGTTTTATATAGGTTGATTGTTGATTCATTTATTGCGCTTTGATTAAAATCATGATTAATTGAAAAATTATTGACGGATCTTGTTTGAATGTCAAGTGGTTTTAAAATTTGAGATTTATTTTTTTTCCTGCGTTTAAATATTGGCATGCTAAAAAAACACCTCCTTTTAAAATAAAAATTTAATTATGTTGTTCTTTTAAGAGATATTGCAAAAAAATCCTCGCTAAATGGTTTATTTAAGATTGTGCTAACAAAATAGCGAATGTCATCCATCGCATGGTCATTTTCTTTTTTCACACGCTCACCCTTTCTGCTGTCCTCCCAGCTATATAGAAAAAATTCCCTGATCGAATTCTTGCAACTTTCATGAAACAAAATTTTGTCTTGACCAAGCGCATCCATGACAAGATGTATTCCAGCTTGAACGTCATTTTTTGCTTTAACCACAGCGAATTCTCCGTGTCTTTTCACACACTCTATGAAGCTTGAAGCGCTCGGATCCATAACAATTTTTGAGACATTGAGTCCTCTAATAAGCTTTTTCAACTCAGAGTAATATTCCTCGTCAGTGTGACAAATGCCATTAATTTTCGAATTATAGTAATATTCTCGAATCCTATACCAAATTCCTCCAGATTTTCCCCACAAGCCGAAAGATGTTGGATTAATTATGCCATAATCTCCAGAAACGACATATATATCAAAATTATTGGGAAGGACTTTAACAACATGTCGTTTTTTCGAAAATATCGAATATATTTGACCACAAGAAGCTGTCCAAACGCCTTTAACAAACCGATCATAAAATGCGCCGCTGTAAAGCGTTTCATAGCGTTTTTTAACGCTTGGAGCAAGTGATGGGTTATCTTCCATTGTGAAGTGGAGATATAGGGCGTTTTTTTCATCAACCTTTTTTATCCATTCTTGATAGAACCAGTGAAACGGGTGATCTGGGTTGCAGTTAAACCAAAATTTTGACCCACAAACCGAGCAGCGAGCTATAGCCTGTTCAACGAAGGATCTGGGCATCAAAGCGACCTCATCCAACATAACTCCCGCCATTGTCATTCCCTGAATCAAGGCGGCGCTTCCTTCATCTTTTCCGCCGAAAAAATAAAACCTGTTTTGTTTATTTTCAAAATAAACGTCCATATAATTGGATGATAATTTATATTTGCACTTAAATCCGAGTGACTGGAGATTTTCTGTGAGCGGAAAAATGACGTTGCGTTTAACTGAAGAGACCGTTTTTCCGCAAATTGCAAAACACTGATTTTTAAACCTCGCAAATGACCAAAAAACAAAAGACAAGGACATGCACAAAGTTTTTCCAGACCTGACCGCGCCATCAAAAATGACAGCATCATGGTTTTTATATTTCGAATTAATCCACCATGTTAACGCTAATTTTTGTTTATTTGAAAATTTTTTGAAATTAATTGACAAAATTTTCACCATCTTCTAATGCAAGAGCCCTAAAAAAGTCATCAACGCCAGAATCGTCATCCATTTTATCAACCAAAGATATCAAGCAGTCTATGGCTTTAATGCGATCTGTGAATTTAAACTCAAATCCGCCGTCTTTCAATTTTTTTATTTCGGAAATTTGAAAAAGATCTAAATTTTCTATTTGATTTTCGCTTAAATCCTGGCTCTTTAATGCTAAAATCAAAACATCATTTGGCCGACAAAAAATCAGTCTTTTTAAAGCTGTGATTGCTAAACTGAGAATTTGATCTTTTTTTAAATCAGTTTTAATTTTTTCTAAATATTCATTAATATCTTGCCTAGATAGAAGTTGTTGCGCAGTTTTTTCTGCCGTAGACCTTGAATATCCCGCTTTTATCGCAGCTTCCTTAGGATTTTGTGACATATAGTAATATTTGCAAAATAAAAACTCCTTTTCGTTCAAAAATTTTTCCTCCTTTTTGTTGTCCCTCCCATTAAAAGGCAATAATAAAAAATAGTTGCATCAAAATGTGCAACCATTAAAAAATTTTTTATTTTTTTTATTAATTATAGATTTCCTCTTTTTCAAAAGCTTTCCAAAACTCCGGCTTGCTGCTTTGAGTCAGGCGGTCATGTGAATTGACGGTTTCAAATTCAAGCTTTGGCAAAAAAAGTTTTGAAGCCTTCTTTTTCGCCATTTGCTCAAACCCAGTTTTTCTGATGTTAAAATCATATTGGGAAAACGTTGTGCTGCAAAAGCCAGAAACGCTTGAAAAAAATCGAGAAAGATCCGCCTCGATTTTTCAAAGCAACAATGGCCATGACTGGATCTTGTCTTAAAATTTTGCAATAATCCTCTCCGTAAATAATTTTTCCATCATCAAACCTGACTCCACCAACACTATCAACAATTTCAATTATTTCATCGTCCTGAGCCTGGATTGTTCGATCCACCTCGATGTCCATCAAATTTTCAACCGCCTGCCTGGCGCAATTCACCCCGCCCCAGTCATATAATTCTTGGATCTGGCCGCTTTTTGTGTTAACAACTGTTCTTAAAGTTTTTGGAATCGACGCCAAACTCACAGAATCATCGCAAGCAGATATTTTAATCAAGACATATATATCCGCGGGTTCGGGTTTTTGTTGACAAACAGTCAAAAATATATTAACATCCTGCTGCTTTGGTATGACAAAATCAACTTGGGGCTCAGGCAAATTAGCGGCTTGGCTACTAGTGTTGACTGCGTTTTCAATCCAAAAAAACAGCCCAACAGAAGAAAAAATCGCAAACGAAACCGAAAATGCAACAAAAAATGTCTTTAAACCACTCAATTAAACCACCCGTTTTAATTATGCTCAAGATTCCCAGCTTTTAAACACACAATTAAAAAATCCATGCAAAATCACATTAAATACTGTTTGTAATATATAAAAAGGCGGCCTAAACAAAACGTTTATATCCCAACACTGTGGGACAAATTGCGAATTATTTCACATGAATTGTTTAATTTTTCGAGTTCTTCATGTGATAAATCAAGAGTTAATATATCCCTAACACCATTTTTTCCGACAACACACGGAAGCCCAATATACACATCTTGCTGACCATATTGACCGGTTGGCATGGCCGACAAAGGCAAAACCGAGCGTTCATCATTCAAAATAGCGCGAGTGATCCTGTTTAAAACCATTCCGATGCTGTAATACGTTGCGTGTTTATATCTAATTACGTCCGCAGCAACGTCTTTAACTTCTGATTCGATTCCATAAAGTTTGGTTATGTCATATTTTTTCGAATTGTCTTCACAAATTTTCCTAACAGGACATGTTCCAATTTTAGCTTGAGACCACGGAACAAATCCGCTATCACCATGTTCTCCCAAAACATATGCATTCACGCTTTGTGGAGCTACGTCAAAATAGTTTCCCAATAAATAGCAAAGTCTTGAAGTATCCAAAGCTGTTCCGCTTCCGATAACACGATTAGCGGGCAATTTTGAAAGCTTTTGAGCTATGTATGTCATAACGTCAACGGGATTTGTTGCAATCAAAAAGCAGCCATCAAAACCTGATTCCATCACAGGATCTATTATTGATCGGAAAATTTCAGCATTTTTGCCAAGCAGATCCAAGCGAGAGTCTCCAGGTTTTCTCGGAACTCCGGCGCATATCGTCACTATGTCCGCATCAGCGCAATCACTATATTCCCCAGAGTATATTTTCATGGCGCAATTTGAAACAGCCAATCCGTGGTTTAAATCCATCGCCTCCCCTTTCGCTTTTTCTTTATTCGCGTCTATTAAAAGCAGTTCATCGCAAACGCCAGTTGAGTTCAGCATCGAATAGGCATAGCTCATTCCAACCATGCCGGTTCCAACTAAAGCAACTTTTCTTTTGCTAAATTTTTGTTTCATATCATTAAAACCCTCCATTATTTAAATAACAATCATTTGATATATTTTTCACTAATTCATAAATTTCAGAAAAAGTTGTTAATCTAGAGCAAATTTCTCGATATCTTGCGGCGCCTTTTATTCCACGAAAATATTTGATAGCTTGAGCTCTGGCCTGCTTCATTCCTAAATTTTCTCCTTTATTATCACATATTAGACGTATATGCTCTAACATTATCTGCATCTGCCTGGCAAGCGGAGGATCTGGATCATATCTGCCCGTTTTAAAAAAGCTCGCAATTTGACTAAAAATCCACGGCTTTCCAAAACTTCCCCTCCCAACCATTATCAAATCAGCGCCCGTCACATCATACATTTTTTTTGCACTCTCCGGGCTATAAACATCACCATTTGCAATAACAGGAATATCTAGACTATTTTTGACTTTTGCAATAATTTCCCAGTCAGCTTTTCCAGAATACATCTGGGTTTTTGTCCTTCCGTGAATTGTTATTGCGCTAATTCCGCAATTTTGCATTCTTTTTGAAAATTCAATAGCATTTACATTATTTTCATCCCATCCCTTTCTAATTTTGACTGTCACCGGGACTGGCGAATTTTTAACAACACATTTTGCGATTTCTTCGGCCAATTCCGGATTTTTCATCAACATGCAACCGCTTAAGGTTTTTACAACTTTTGGGACAGGACACCCCATGTTTATGTCGATGATATCGGGCTTTGACTCAAGGACTTTTGGCAAAGCATATTCAAAATATTTCGGCTGGCTTCCAAAAAGTTGAATTGCCATTGGGCGCTCTTTTGGCGTTATACTCAGCAAATCCAAAGCTTTTTGTGGAGAAAAATATAAACCCTTGACGGAAACCATCTCTCCAACAACATAGCACGCACCAAATTTTTTACACATAGTGCGGTATGCCGTGTCGGCAACTGAAGCCATCGGAGCAAGAGCCGCGGTCTTTTCAATGGCGACATTGCCTATTTTTATCACACTCTAAACCTCCTTATCGCTAAACATTATAAATCATAAATCAAAAAATTTCAAGCTCAAATTTAATTTTTAAAATATGAAAACCGTCCCCAAAAGCATATATAACTTAAAATTTTTGAACTCGTCAAACAAAACAAGAGTTTTTAGATTAATATTTTTTATTGTTCTGTTTTTCAGACAGAGAGGCTCTATAGAGATGGTGTTTGAATTTTTTCCAATCAAACGGAATTAATGGATATAGATAACTTTTTCCTGACAAGGTTTTAGTCCTCAAAACGACAAATGCCGTGATGGCGCAACCAATAATAAAGCCAACCAGGCCGAAAATTCCAGTCAAAATCAAAAGAAACATCCTAACAAATTTCAGCGCATAGCCCAATTCATAGCCCGGCTGAGCAAAGCACGCAAGAGAAACAAACGCCGTATATAAAAGCGCTTGCGAACTAAACCATCCGCTCTCAACAGCATAGTCGCCAACGATGATTGCAGCAAGGATTGACAGCGAAGAAACCAGCATATTTGGCGTGTTTAGGGAGGCCAGATTCAGCCCATCAATCGCAATTTCTAAAATTAAAAGCTGGATGACCAAGGGAACTTGAGTGTCATCAGTTGTTAAAATGAAGCTGAGTCCTTCGGGCACGATTTGTGGATTTTGGAGAACCAGCAGCCACAGAGGTGTGATAAAAATTGTCAGAATCATAACCAAAGCCCTTGTCAGCTTGAGATATGTCCCGATGACAGGGGGAAAATAGAAGTCATTTGCCTCCTCCATAATCGAAAAAATTGTTATCGGAACGATCAAA
>CADBXQ010000108.1 GCA_902798675.1 Oscillospiraceae bacterium | reverse complement strand
AGCCACGCCAACAGATTTGTCACATCAATCATATCTTTTTTAATAATTTGAGACATAAGTCCTCGTTGAGCCAGCTCAGAAATTGTTTTTGCAACATATTCTTGTCCGTCTAGAGCATCGCCCGAAACGCAAAAATTCAATATGCCAATCACTTTTAAAATTTCTATTTCGAACCAGTCTTTAAACGCGACTTGAGAAGCCATTTCAAAAATAGCGCTTGAAACAAAATATGGTGAGCGACCATTAGTGCACATTTCCAATATATATACTATTGACATCGATTGACTTTTCAAACATTCGCTAAACAAACCTTGAAATATAAAGCTGTCCAGCGCGCATGCGACATCTTCTTGAGAGCTTTCATATTTAGCGCATTCACGAAACATGTTGAGTATTTCGGGAATTTTGACCCTACAGCACTCTTTAATATATTCGTTTTCATACATCAAGTTGCTCACAGCGCAAACAATGTTTCTCAAAGCATCTTTATCAGCACACTTGCAAACAAATTCTCCAAAAACATCCAATATTTCAAAAATCTCTTCCTCGGAACAATTTTTTGCCCAGGCATTGTTTGAAGCCAAGCCATTAATCGCGCTTGTTGCGTTTTCTTCAGCGCTTTTGTTTCCAAAACAACCTGTTAAGCCATTTATTGTTTTTAAAGCTTCATCTTTAGAACAATTTTTCGGCCAGTCTGTTAAATTAATCAAATCATCAACAGCCTCTGCTGCATCTAAAGCGACGTCTTTGTCACTAATAAGGGGCAATAGTTTAGATATTGTTTTTGAAATTATATTTTGGGGATGGTTTTGAATTGAGTTTTTTTGGGTTAAATCAGAAATCGTCTTAACAAAATCTTTTCTTTCAAGGCTTGTCTTTAAAGGTTTTTCCAAAAAATCTTCAAATTTTTTTAATTCGTTATTTTTTTGATCTTTTTCTGTCTGTTTATTTTTATGGATTTTCACTATAGAATAAATTTTTTTGCCTGATTGATTTTTTCCCATATTTTCAGTTTTTGAATCAGCATTTTGTTTTAATTGCTTTTTGGTTTGGGATTGTTTTTTTGTTGAATCCTTTATTTTTTTGACAGCGCTTGCCCCCCCTGGAGCCATCATAATCGATGAAGATGCAAGGACTGCTGCGAGGATTCTTTTTAAAATTTTTATTTTCATATTAAAAAAGCTCCTATATAATTTTATTTTCTTTCATAATTAATCAACATGCACAAATAAATTATATAGCAAAATCAAATTTAAATTGTTAACTTTTTGTTAATTTTTGCCATAATATAACAAAAAATCCACCGCCCAGTCGCAGCAGATTTTTTTAATTTTTTCTTTTCTCGTG
The DNA here is from genome assembly GCA_902798675.1 of Oscillospiraceae bacterium. Lineage (GTDB taxonomy): Bacteria > Bacillota > Clostridia > Oscillospirales > Ruminococcaceae > RUG12519. The sequence goes on along the minus strand of CADBXQ010000108.1, from coordinate 2,183 downwards.
GTGTAAACGTTAGTTGAACCCCCATTTAGTGGGTCAACCAGGGTTAAACGCTTTTTTTGCTTGAATTCAAACTCGCCCAGAATATTCTTAAGTCTTCATCCTTTGTTGCATAATTTTAAAAGTTCTTTTAGTTCATATGACTTTAATAAATTTTTGAAGCCATGTTGCCAATAGCTTTTTAGACATGCAGCTTAGTTTCCCAATCATCTGAACATTTAACTAAATTTGTCTGTTATGGGGCCATTTCCAGCGTTAACTCTATCTGGCGACATCGCAGGCTCACCACTAGCATAGCATTCATTAATTAAGCTTGCATAATTTGATTGTCCATAAACAGATATATCTTCACAATCAATAATATTGCCTCCACATATAGATATATGTCCACTAATAGTATTATTTGTTGTCAGCATTGTGGGCCTATTTTTGGCGCCATCGCCACCTGCCGACATCGCAGGCTCACCACTAGCATCACGTTCAACCATAGATGTATATCCACTGCTAATACTATTTGTTGTCAGCATTGTGAGCCTATTTCTGGCGACATCGCCACCTGCCGACATCGCAGGCTCACCACTAGCATCACGTTCAACCATAGATGTATATCCACCGTTAATACTATTTGTTGTCAGCATTGTGAGCCTATTTCTGGCGCCATCGCCACCTGCCGACATCGCAGGAGCAACACTAGTATAACATTCATTAATTAAGCTCACACGATTTGATTGTTCATAAATAGATATCTTTTCACAATCAGTCGCACACTTTTCTGCCATATATATATATCCATCACTAATACTATTTGATGTCAGTATTATGGGTTCATTTCCAAAGCTAACGCTATCTAACGACAGCACAGCCCCATCACTAGCACGGCATGCATTAATTAAGCTTACATAATTTAATTGTCCATAAACAGGTATATCTTCACGATCAATAATACTGCCTCCTCCACCTATAGATATATGTCCACCAATAGCATTACTTGCTTTCAGTGTGATGGAACCATTTTCAGTGTTGCCTCTATTTGACGACGGCATATACACTTCGCAACCAGGCCATACAGTGATTGATCCCACACAATTTAAATTCGCACTAATAGGTATTTGGTGAACAGTCTTCTTGCAATCAGTAACACTAACTGTTGCTTGCATTGTAATGGTCGTGTTTAATTCATAATTTTTGCATGAATGTTTCTTTAACTCAACCGCTCTAACTGCTCCCCCGCAATTTGGAGGGTCACCAGGAGGAGGACCCCCAGGAGGAGGTGGTGGCGGATCATCATTTTGGATTTTTGTCCGTTTATCAATAGCATCCAATAATTCATCTGAATCTAGGTCACAATTCTCAACAGCATCATTAACCTGGGTGATTTGTTCTTTGGGTTTTGAGGATAAATCGATTGCAATTTTGAGCATCAGTATAACAGTTAAAACTGCAATGATTGCTGCGAGAATTCTTTTTAAGACATTAATTTTCATAGATTCAATCCTTTCTTTTTGATATTATCACAAACACATTTTGCTGTGATATTTACATATTATAGAAAAAAATGGTCGAATTGTCAATGATGTTTTAGACATTTTTCAAACAAAAAAATCCACCGCCCAGTTGCAGCAGATTTTTTTAATTAAACCGATATATATTGTTTTGTATTGAGTTGCTTTAATCAAAATAGACCAAACAGTCGCCTAACAGTTTTTTGAACTTTTTCTTTCCTTCTTCTGTCAGATCTTTGAGCAAACTGTTTTGGATTAATTGGTCGAGAAATTTTTGACTATTCTCTGATTTAGGATCTTTGAAAAAACATGATATATTATGACTTAGTTCAGCATTACCTAAACCTTTTACTTTTCCAAGCAAAAGGTTCTTTATTGAGTTTGCAACCTTGCGTTTTATATATACAAATTCTTTATTTTCTATATCTGAAGCTTCGGGCTTGAAACATTTATCCAGTATTTCAACCAGGGTTAGAAGCTTTTCTGGCTGGCCTTTAAAGAAGTCTAGACAGTGGTTTGAAGCCAATGAAGCAATTGACGAGGCAACAAATTCTTTAGCATCCCTATCACCTGCGCATGATTTCAAGAAATTGACAATTTCTAAAATGTTGTCTTCTGAAAGTCCATTTATCAAACCATTGCTGGAGAAAATTGAAATGATATATGAAATTTTCCATTTGAGGG
>CADBXQ010000107.1:1678-6982 GCA_902798675.1 Oscillospiraceae bacterium | reverse complement strand
TAATTCAACATACGAAGCAACAATAGACACAATATCACACAAATTTTTCAATTCATATATAAAATTTTCTCCTATTTTTGCCATATTCTCTTCATTCCTCAGTCATGTACCTAAAAATTTTGGAATAAAAAAATCTATATATTGTTCAGTAATATATATATCACTCATGCCGGAAATATAATCACATATTGCCCTATCAACATCAAATTTTTTAGCAATCTGTTTATAAAATTCAGGCAGTTTGGAATTATGAGACCGATAGTATTTATATAGCATTTTGACGATATTTCTCGCTTTATCCTGCTCTAGTTGAACTTTATTCGAATAATATATATTTTTAAACATATAGTCACGAAGTTTAAACTGGGCTTTGCTGACCTCGGAAGACATTTTTATGTCGCTGTCACTGTTTTGGATGATAGACCTTGCAACCGTTGATATCCTCTGACTTTTGCTCGAGCCCAAAACCTTCAAACAATCCTGCGGCAAATCACCGACCGAAAGCATCCCAGCGCGAATCGCATCGTCTATGTCATGATTGACATACGCAACTTTATCGCAAACGCTAACAAGCCGTCCTTCCAATGTTTTGGCCTTGTCCCCACCAAACGAGTGACACTTTATTCCGTCTATAACTTCATATGTTAAATTCAAACCCTGGCCGTGGTTTGCCAAAAAATTAACAACCCTGACCCCGTTTTCTGAATGCGAAAAACCGTGAGGACAAACCTGATTCAAAACTTCCTCGCCAGAATGCCCAAAAGGAGAATGGCCTATGTCGTGGCCCAAAGCGATCGCCTCAACCAAATCCTCATTAAGCCTAAGCCCTCGCGCAATGGTCCTTGAAATTTGCGAAACCTCGAGGGAGTGAACAAGGCGCGTTCGATAATGGTCTCCGCAAGGAGCCAAAAAAACCTGCGTCTTTTCTTTGAGGCGACTGAACGCGTTGCTGTTTAAAATCCTGTCCCGGTCTCTCTGAAAATCCGTTCTGAAATCGTCTGCTTCTTCCTCCTTCGCCCTCCCCTTGCTTTCGCTAACCAAACACGCATTTGAACTCAAGATCTGTCTTTCAATTTCCTGTGTCCTGTGTCTGGTTGAAAAATGATCCATATACTCAAATTCTCCTTAAAAAAATGATGTTTTGAAAATATATCATAATCTTTTTATTCTTTCCCACGCCTCTCCAATATTCTCTACTTTAATCCCACCACTGGTTCTTTCAGACAACAATTTTTCAAATTTTTCCTTATTTTCAACATCTATCAACAATTCTAGTTCAACCTTATCTGAAAAATTTTTCTCAACAACCCTCGCATCAAAATTTTCAATTAAATGCTGCAGTTTGGAAAATTCTCCATATTCAACAAAAATTTTCACACGCGCACACAACAAGCATTTCGCAATAACTGCGTTTTCCAGCAATCTTTTGCAAACGCTCGAATATGCCCCAACCAATCCACCAGTCCCGAGCAAAGTGCCTCCAAAATATCGAGTCACAACAACACACACATCGTATATCCGCTCTCGCTTCAACACCTCTAAAACAGGCTTTCCAGACGTTCCGTGCGGCTCGCCATCATCAGAACAGTACATAACACCGCTTTTGTGAATAGAATAGGCTGGAACGTTGTGGGTTGCGTCTTTATATTCCGATCTAATCGCGGATATGAAGCTCTCAGCCTCTTGCCTGCTTTTAACGTGAATCATGTGTCCCAAAAATTTTGAACGCTTCTCAAGCATTTCAACCTCAACCGGGTCCATTATAGTTAAATAAGATTCTTTCATCCCCAAACCAACACCCTTTTAAACACCAGGCCCACCGCCAACAGAACAAGACGGTGCGCCCAATAATAAAACACCGCCTATATTAAGTTCAGCAAACCTGCCATCACTTACCAAGATTGAAACGTCTCCTAAACCGATCAACACGGCCGCCAGTGTCAACTAACTTCTGTTTTCCGGTGAAGAAAGGGTGACACCTCGAGCAAATCTCAATTTTGATGTCTTGCTTTGTTGAGCGAGTTTCAATCACGTTGCCACAAGCGCAAGTGATGGTTGTCGACTCATATTTTGGATGTATATCCTTTTTCATTCCAAGTCACCTCCAAACTTAAAATGCGCGAATTCTTAAAATCAACACTTCCTTCATTATAACATAACATAAAACAAATTGCAATAACTTTATAAAAAAAATTTTTAAAATTTTTTGGCAGATTTAAAGTTGACGTCCAACAGGTAAGTACAAAGTCGCTGAGAGTAACGAACTATATTATTAATTTGGTTTATATTTGTCCCAATAAATCTTTTTCTAAAAAAATCCAACTCTTTGCTAAAAATTCTCAATAATTCCAACATCCTCAAGCAAACTTTAAAAAACAATGCAAAAATCAATCCAAGCGCCACCCGCTCACAACCAACTGTAATATTAAACCTTGCTGATCCTTCAAGTCATTTTGAAAAGTCTCCTCAACAAGCGGTAGGCTAATGCCCGCAAGGTCGGCAGGTTTCAAGCTGGAACGCTCTTTGACCTTGGCTTGTTAAGGAACAAACATAATAACCCAAATCCAAATTTGTCAAATTTTTTGAAAATCTTTTATTTAAATCCAATTTATCCAACTGCATCTCAAAACTAATTGTAATATGACGCCCTCATCGGATATAATTTTAGTTACACAGCTGGTCACTCGTTAATATATTTTTCAATTTCTTGCTTCATTTTTAATTGATATTCCTCTGCTTCTGAAAAAGTTGAACCGGTTGAAGTATAATATACTTTAATTTTTGGCTCTGTTCCAGACGGCCGAACAATCAAGGACGAGTCCTTTTCCAGCTTAAACTCAATAACATTAGACTTTGGCAAATCAATGCTGCGGAACGTGTTGTTGAGGATATCGAAATCCTTGCTATATAAATAGTCTAAAAATCGCAAAACCCTAAGCCCGCCTATGGATTTCGGGGACTTCTCCCTGATTTTAGAAATTATTTTTCGCATTTTGATCGCACCGTTCACACCGTCAAAAACATAACTGTCGATAATATTCCTGCACACTCCGTATTCTTTATATATCTGACTCAAAGCTTTTAAAACCGACATACCCGATTTTTTATAAAAAGCTGCCATTTCGCAAACAAGCATTGTTGCAATGACTCCGTCCTTATCCCTAACATAGCTTCCCGCCAAATATCCGTGGCTCTCTTCAAAACCAAAAATAAAGCTGTCTTGCTTTTCTGATTTTTCTAATATACCGATCTGCTCTCCAATATATTTAAAACCAGTTAAAACATTTTTTAGTTTTACGTTATATTTTTTGGCAATTTTTTCAGCAATATCGCTCGAAACAATCGTTTTAACAGCAATCGGATCTTGAGGCAAAGTTCCCAAAGCCGCTCTCTGACAGCATATATATTCAAGCAAAAGCGCTCCGATCTGATTTCCGCTCAGCAAAACATATTCTCCAGCTTCATCAGGAACCGATCAGGCGCGATTAATATGTCGGGTTTATAAATTTTGCAATCCCGAAGCCCCAAAGACAGCGCCTCTTTAGTTTCAGGGTTGGGGACTTCACATGTTGAAACATTTCCATCTGGATTCTCCTGCTCCCAAACAACATGAACAGATTTAACCCCCATGCGCGAAAACATCGTCCTAACAACCCGATTCCCAGCTCCATGAAGCGGCGTATACACAACGCAAAAACCGGGATCAGCCAAAGCCTCGGGATGAATCAAACAGCTTTCAACGCAGTCCATATAGGATTTTTCAACATCATCGGATATATATTTTATCACGCCTTCAGACAATCCCTGTTCAAAATCCATCAACTTTATGTCTTTAAACATATCTATATTCAACGATATCTCATATATTTGACTTGCGTCATTTTCTCTCAACTGACATCCATCTTCGCCATACACTTTATATCCGTTATATTGGGCGGGGTTGTGGCTTGCGGTGACCATAATTCCAGCATCACATCTAAGATTTCTGACTGCATACGATAAACATGGAACAGGCATAATTTCTTTATATATATTGACAAATATTCCATTGGCAGCAAAAACACACGCCGCCTCTTTTGCAAAAAGATCGGATTTTATCCTGCTATCATAACCAATTGCAATGGAGGGGTTTTCAAAGTTTTTTGTTAGATATTCACAAAACGCCTGCGTCACCTTGCGGACAACATATATGTTCATTCGAGCCGTTCCAGTCCTCTATGGCTTTTTTATCATTTTCTATTTTATCAAGTTCATGTATTAAATCAACATCATCAGTTGCATATTTTCTCCAAAGTTCATAAATTTTAATCTCTGATCCGCCCATATGCGCCCTCTCCTAAAAATTAATCGCAGCAACAAAAATTTTTCACTTGTTTAAAATTAAGCTAGAATATATCCCAAAAGACTCTAATTCTTCTAAAATTTTAGAATTGCTACTAGAACTAACAACAGCTGGAAAAATTGAAACATCCGAGCCAACATTTCTGGCGCATTCAACAAATTTTTTTATTGGATCCCCGTCACCACCAGCAAAATTCAACCCATTATTTAAATCTATCAAAGGAGCCTGATTTTTTGCTCCATATGTTGAAATATTTCCACCATATAAAATGTCTGCAACATTTCCTTCGCCAAAAACTCGCCAGTCATACGCCAGAATATATGAAACATTTCTCGAATTTAATTCAGCTAAAAACTGGCGCAAAATCTCGCCCTTAGTCTTTGCGTCGGAGCCCAAACTGACTTTGGAATTTAGCTCAACCGCGGGAAATGAAACGTGGTTTAGAAAAACCTGCCTATAGCCCAATTCAGAAACTTCAGCCACAATATCACAAATATATTTCCTGGCCGAGCTTTCATATGGATTAAGCCACCTCTCAGAGCGCTTGGTTACTGGATTTGTGAATAAATAGGTCACCTTTTTAGATGAATACACATAGGAATTATTTCTTTTAAAATGAGGGGCTGTTTGGTCATAAAATGCATTAACTTTGGCTATTGGAACCAGGCCCGCAGCCTCAATCTCAGCAGCAATCTTTCGCGCATCAACAGCCGACCGAGAAATCGCTCCCCATTCCCGAGCTTGAGGGATTTGACTTGGATATAACAAAATTCCGTTTTCATCCTTTAGCGGAACAACTATTGCATTTTTTCCCTCACTCTTTGATTTATTAATGAATTCAGTCACATATTTAGCATTTGACAATTTATCCGCCAAAAGCTCAACAGCAACAATTTTTTCGACTTTTTTTTGGGGGACATCCTCGGGATCAGCCTCTTTTAAATCCGGCTCAGCGCTGTCAT
>CADBXQ010000107.1:0-1672 GCA_902798675.1 Oscillospiraceae bacterium | reverse complement strand
CTCTCGGCAATTTCGATTTCAACACACCTCTCACGATTAACATAGCTGTTGATTCCCATAGCCACCAAATACACAACGAAAGCAACAACAACAAATAAAACAAAACATATAAAAACGTGAAACGCCGTCCCTTTTTTTCTGCCATATCCTCTGTATATCTTGGAATATCTCTTCACCCTATTTTTCTTAGACACAAAAAATTCCCCCATAGATCAAACATATATGCACCCAAAAAACAATACAATCTAATTGTACCCCAAAATTTAAGTATATGCAAGGCCAAAATACCATAAAATGAAAAAAACTTGAAAATAAATTTAGCCAACGAAAAGATGTGATATATTGAACATTGAAATTTTAGACAATCACGTTATAAAAATCACACTATCATCAAAAGATATGGAAAAACATGGAATAATTTATGAAAAAATTGACTATAACGACAAAAAAACCAGACAATTTGTTGTGAATCTTCTATATAAACTCAAAAAATTATCGCAAATAGACATTTCTAAAAGCAAAATATTCATTGAAGCATTCCAAACCGAAGAAAAGGGATGTGTGTTATATCTAAATATAGTCAGCGAAAAAACAATAAGTCATATATTAAAAACAGAAACAAAAAATCCATTAATCACACAATTTAAAGATATGCAGAGCTTAAAGCAAATGTTAAAAAATCCACCATTTCAAAAATATATTAACACAATATTTAAAAGCGAACTATATTATAAAAATAATACCCTCATATTAATTATTTATTCATGTTGCAAACAGGTAAAAAAACTGTCATCCTGCCTTTTTGAACACGGAAAGCTCATAGGATTTGGCGAATTAAACAAAAAACTCATCAAAGAACACTCCGAATTAGTCATAAATAACAACGCCATTGAAAAAATATTGAAAAGCTAGGCGGGATAATTTCCTGGAAATCTCAAATTTTCAACTGCCTTTTTAAAATCTTTTTCACCAAATATCGCTGACCCAGCAACCAATAAATTAGCTCCGGCATCCAAAACACTTTTCGCGTTTTTGGGATTGATCCCCCCGTCAGCCTGCAAATCAATTTTTGAATTCAAGCGCCTAATTTTCCTGATTTTATCGAGCATATCCGGCATAAACGCCTGGCCAGCAAATCCCGGCTCAACAGTCATAACCAAAACCATGTCAACCAAGTCAAGATATGGCAAAATAGCGTCGACAGAGGTCTTGGGCTTGATTGATATTCCACATCGACACCCATCAGCTTGAAATTCGCCTGGCAGAACGTGACGGCGTTGGACGGCGAGGGATAAATGGCGTAAGCGCGGTCGTATGCCTCGATGGATCCGAATATGCGCGCGTAGCCGCCGAGCGACTCGAGGCACGGGTCGTCGGGGTGAAGCCCCATGCGTATGCCCCACTTCTCCGCGGTCGGCATCACCGCCTTGACGAAGTATTCGTAGTTCGCCCACACCTGCTCGTGGGTAAGGATGAGGTTTTCCTTTACAGGACTAACAGGATTGACAAGATGTTTTAGCCGTGTAGAACATGAAGAACTTGTAATGGAGAAGTAGGTTGCCTTTGCTCCGCCACGACCTTCGCGCACGCCCGTGCGCGACCAGCCCTTCCCGACCATGAAGTTGTAGCAGAGCAGCTTGATCCCCAGCCGTCCCATTGACTCCAGCAGCTC
>CADBXQ010000106.1 GCA_902798675.1 Oscillospiraceae bacterium | reverse complement strand
AAAAACTCAAATCAGACGCTGAGGCGTATATCGGAGAGCCGGTGACTGAAGCAGTTATAACAGTCCCTGCATATTTTTCAGACTCCCAGCGCCAAGCAACAAAAGACGCGGGAAAGATTGCTGGGCTTGACGTCAAAAGGATTATCAACTGGATTGTTTCTGAGTTTAAAAAATCTGAAGGAATTGATTTATCTTCAGACAAGATGGCTATGCAAAGGCTTAAAGAGGCCGCAGAAAAAGCAAAAATTGAGCTGTCCTCAACCATGACAACCAACATCAATCAACCGTTCATAACCGCCGACGCAACCGGCCCGAAACACCTTGACCTGACCTTAACCAGAGCAAAATTTAATGAGCTGACTTCGGATCTTGTTGATAAAACGATGGGTCCGGTTCAACAAGCGCTTTCCGACGCGGGAATTTCAGCCTCAGATCTGAATAAAATTTTGATGGTTGGCGGCTCAACAAGAATTCCTGCGGTGTATGAAGCTGTTGAGAAAAAGCTTGGCAAAGAGCCTTTTAAAGGAATCAATCCGGATGAATGCGTTGCGATTGGAGCGGCGATTCAAGGTGGCGTTTTGGGAGGAGACGTTAAAGGCCTCTTGCTTTTAGACGTGACTCCGCTGACTCTTGGGCTTGAAACTCAAGGCGGCGTTATGGCTAAAATGATCGAACGCAACACAACCATTCCAACTAAAAAAACTCAAATATTCACAACAGCTGCAGACGGTCAAACTTCTGTTGACATAGCGATATATCAAGGAGAGCGCGAATTTTGTCACGACAATAAGCAGCTCGGAATGTTTAGGCTTGACGGAATCGCTCCTGCTCCTCGCGGCATTCCGCAAATTGAGGTCACGTTTGACATAGACGCCAACGGAATAGTTCATGTTTCAGCCAAAGACTTGGGAACTGGAAAAGCGCAAAACATAACCATAACATCATCAACCAACATGAGCGACGCAGACATAGACAAAGCAGTTAAAGAAGCCCAAAAATTTGCAGCCGAAGACAAGAAAAAGAAGGAAGAAGTTGAAGTCAAAAACAACGCAGATCAGCTGGTATATCAAAGCGAGAAGGTTTTGTCTGAATCAAACGCAAACCTTTCTGAGGATGAAAAAGCATCGGTTAAATCAAAAGCAGACGCTCTAAAAGAAGCCCTAAAATCCGACAATATTGCTGATATTAAAGCTAAAAAAGATGAGCTTCAAAAGGCGATATATTCTGTTTCTGAAAAAATATATAAACAAGCTCAGGCGGCAAATCAGGCGCAATCTTCGCAAAATCCAGGCTCTTCAGCAGAGCAATCTTCAACAGCAAATAATGATAATGTCGTTGACGTTGACTACACTGATGTCGATGAAAATAAAAACAACTAATAATACCCTGCGCAATTTAAAAAAGCAAGGATTTAAAGCTAAAAAGCGCCTTGCTTTGCGGTTTTGCAGGTTTTGGAGGAAGAAACCGTGATGAGTAAACGAGATTATTATGAGGTTTTAGGCCTATCACGCGGAGCTTCGGACAGCGAAATAAAAAAAGCATATCGCAAATTAGCAAAGAAATATCATCCGGATTTGTGCCCTGGAGACAAAGAGGCGGAGGCAAAATTTAAGGAAATAAGCGAAGCATATGAAGTTTTGAGCGACTCAACCAAAAAAGCAAGATATGACCAATTTGGCCACGCGGGGGTTGATTCCAACTTTTCTGGCGCTGGCTCTGGGCAATATGGCGCGGGCGGATTTGGCGTTGATTTGGAAGACATCATAGACAAAATGTTTGGAGAAGGCGGCGGATTTTCCGGGTTTTCTGGATTCGGCGGAGCAAGGCGATCAAACGCTCCAAGAAGAGGTCAAAACACATTTGCAAGCATAACAATCTCATTTTTTGAAGCGTGTAAAGGAACGCATAAAGAAGTGAACGTTCAAAAAATGGACAGATGCGATTCGTGTGGAGGAACAGGCGCTTCTCCCGGCTCAGCTCCGTCAAAATGCCCCAATTGCGGCGGAACCGGCCAGGTCAGGACCCAGCAGAGAACTCCTTTTGGAATCATGACTTCCGCAACAACATGTCCAAGATGCGGGGGAAAGGGTCAGGTTATATCAAACCCATGCTCAAGCTGCCACGGAACCGGCAGAAAGTCCAAATCCAAAAAGATTTCCGTCAATATACCCGCTGGAATTGATGATGGCCAGACTTTGGTTGTTTCTGGTGAGGGAAACGTTGGATCTAATGGCGGCCCATATGGCGACCTAAACATAGCAATAACTGTTCGGCCGGATCCGCTATTTAAAAGGCATGGATTCGACATATTGTGTGATATACCAATAACATACGCGCAGGCAGTTAGCGGCGCAGAGCTTGTTGTTCCAACAATAGACGGCAAAGTCAAATATAATATTCCCGAAGGAACCCAGCCCGGAACAACTTTCAGGCTTAAAGGGAAGGGCGTTTCAAGACTTCACTCCCACAGCCGAGGAGATATGCTAATAACAACCATTATTGAAGTTCCACGTAACCTAAATGAAAAGCAACGAAAATTAATTAAAGAGTTCGATAATTCGCTGGATGAAAAGAATTATCACAAACGAAAAGGTTTTTTTGACAGGATAAAAGATATGTTTAACTAGAATTAAATCAACCCTCAATATGTCAGTTATTTTATTGGGGGCTGATTTATTTTTTTTAAGGGGGCTTATTTATGATTATATTTAACAAAAAAGAAGCGTATGCTGCCGATGAACACACGATTAATGGCTTGGGAATTCCGTCCGAAATGCTGATGGAAAATGCGGGCCAGGCGATATGCCACGAAATTTTAAAATTTGCAAAACGCTCTGAAACAATAAGCGTTTTTTGCGGACGGGGGAATAATGGTGGGGATGGGATTGTTGTTGCCAGAAGGCTGAAAAATTTGAATTTTAATGTGAATTTAGTGCTCTTGGAGGATCCGTCGGAATATAAAGACGCAGCGTTATATCACATGAATTTATATTTAAAACACGGATATGACTTTGTGAAATATTTAAGTTCAGTTGAAAATATTATACAGCGGTCCACAATAATCGTTGACGCCATGTTTGGAATTGGATTTAAAGGAGAGATTTCGCCCGAGTATGATCAAATTTTTTATAAAATAAATCAATCAAATGCAAAAATCATCGCAATCGACATTCCAAGCGGAGTTTCGGCTGACGGGGAAGTCTCAAAAAACGCAATTCGCGCCGATTTGACTTTAACGATATCCTTTCCAAAAGTCAGCGCCTTTTTATATCCATCCAAGCTAAACTATGGCAAAATTTTGGTCGTTGACGCCGGAATCACATATGACAAAAAAAATCAAACTCAAATCAAGCAAACCTGGAGCAGGAGCGACTTTTTTTCAACTCTTTCCTCTCCTGCTCCAAACGCCAACAAATCAAGCAACAAAAGCGCTCTAATTGTTTCAGGAAGCGACCATATGCCCGGAGCAGCCATCCTTTGCGCAAAGGCCTGTTTTTCGGCCGGAATTGGACTTTTGAAACTGGCAACAACACAAAACGTTAAAAGCCATATCACTGCTCACCTGCCTGAAGCGACATACACTAAATGTCTTGAAGAAAACGGAGCTTTATGCGACTTT
>CADBXQ010000105.1 GCA_902798675.1 Oscillospiraceae bacterium | reverse complement strand
TTCCAGGGTCGGTGAAATTAATGACAGAAAAGAATATTTAAATAAAGCTGTCCAAGATAAAGAAAAGAAGCGCTCTGAAGCTCAAAACGCTGAAAATGAGATTTTGGAGTTGCTTTCTAATGTTGATTCTCGGCGCCAAAATTTAAGCAATTCCAAATTGGGATATGAAATGAAGTTGAATTCAAGGAAGAGGCAGTTTGATGAAACTGAGGCAAATTTTAGACAAATTGAGAAGGAAATTTTGAAAAAACAACAAAAAGTTGAAATTTTGAGTGATTTGGAAAAAAATTTCGACGGGTATAATTATAGCGTTAAGCAAATTCTAAAACTTGGAAAAAGTGGCGGATTGTTGGGAATTTGCGGGACGGTTTCTCAATTAATAGACGTTCCGCTAAAATACACCACCGCGATAGAAACTGCTCTTGGCGGGGGAATGCAAAACGTTGTCGTTGAAAATGAGTTGGTTGCGAGGAAGGCTATCGCATTTTTGAAAAGCCAGGATTTGGGGCGAGCAACTTTTTTTCCGCTGACCTCGATTAGAGGAAAATTGATTAAAGCGAACAATATTGAACATTGCGAAGGTTTTATTGGCATCGCGGCTAATTTGCTAAATTTTGATAATAAATATGAGAATATAGTTAAAAATTTGCTTGGGAGAACTGTTATTGTTGATGATTTGGATTTGGGGACTCAAATAGCAAAAAAATATGATTATGCATTTAAAATTGTGACTTTGGACGGACAAGTTATCAACGCAGGAGGCTCTTTCACAGGTGGATCTAAAAGCAAAAAATTGAGACTTTTATCGAGGAAAAGTGAAATATCTTCGCTTAAAGCTCAAATTGATGATTTGAATAAAAAATTTGATGTTGTTAAAAACAGGCGGAATGAGTTGAAAGTGTCAATAGAAAAAATATCATATGAGATTAAAATTTTAGAAAGTGAAATGAAAGCGTGCGCCGAGGACAAAATTAAATTTTCGGGCGATTTGCAACGACTTAAAGATTTGATCTTGAGTTTGAGCGATGATTTGAGTGAGCTTGAATCTGAAAGTTTGCGGCTTGAGAAGCAGATTGATGGGCTGAGCGTTTCCAAGAATGATTCTGCGAAAAAACTTGACTCTGTTAATATATATATAGAAAATGCTAAAAAAAATATAAATTCTTTGCAAATTAAACAGGATGATTTTAAACAAAAAAGGATTGAGTTTGAAAGCCAGTTGCGTGAGCTTGACATCAGAAAAAATGAGATTTGCATTAATATAAATAATGAAGAGTCTAAAATTAATGATATGAATAAATTAAATGAGGGAAACGTTGATAAATTGGTTGAATTAAAAAGCAAAATTCAAGATCAACTTGATTTGGTTGAAAAAAAGCAATGTCAGTTGCAAAAAGAGAAGGCGCTTAAAGAGGAGGAGCGTTTCGAAAATTCTTCATTTGACGAGAAAATTAATGAATTAATTGAAAAAAGAACTGAAACCGAAAAAATGTCTGAGTCGCTCAGGGAGTCGGAAAAGGAACATCAAACCTCTAAAGAGCATTTTGGAAATGAGTTTGCGCGTTTGGAAGAGCAAAAAAAATCATTGAGCCTTGAATATGACAAAATAATCGAAAATATGTGGGAGACGTATGAAATAACTTTGTCTGAAGCGCAGGCTGATTTTGACGGAGGCGGGGATTACTTTGAAGCTAAGAAAAAATTACTATATGTAAAATCTGAAATTAAAAAGCTGGGATCGATAAATTTGGAAGCAATTTCTGAGTATGAGGAGGTGTATGAAAGATATAATTTTTTGAATGGTCAGGTTAATGATGCTAAAAATTCTAAAATTGAACTCGAAAAATTAATACAATCTTTAACTTTTTCCATGAGAGATATCTTTAAAAGATCATTTTATCAAATTAATAAAAAATCATCAAAAATTTGGCTTCTTTGTCTGGGGGCGAGAAAGCTTTTGTTGCAATTGCGATTTATTTTGCTATAATTAAATTTAGGCCCTCTCCGTTTTGTATTTTAGATGAGATAGAGGCCGCTTTGGACGACGTTAATGTTGCTAAATTTGCTGCATATATAAAAAATATAGATGATGACACACAATTTATCGTTATAACGCACAGGCGCGGGACAATGGAGGAGGCGGATGTTTTATATGGAGTCACCATGCAGGATGATGGGATTTCCAGGCTGTTAAAGTTAAAATCAACTAAAGAAGCGGGAAAAATAGTTAACGGATGAAATTAAACTCTGCTGGAAATTATTGACTTAGGAGGAAAATATATGGGATTTTTTGCAAAATTAAAGAATGGTTTGAAAAAAACAAGACAAGGAATAGCTCAAAAAATTAATGCTGTTTTTGATTCGAGCGATAAAATAGACGAAAATCTTTACGAAGAATTGGAAGAAATTTTGATAATGGCGGACGTTGGCATGGAAACTNNNNATTTAAGGGAAAATATAAAGAAAAAAAAGATAAAACACACGCAAGAAGCAAAGCAAGAATTAATAGAAATTATTCAAGAAATTTTGACTGGTGATGAAAAGTTGAAAGTTGATACTACTCCCAGTATTATATTGGTTTTGGGCGTTAATGGTGTTGGAAAAACAACAACTATTGGAAAATTAGCTAATATTTTGAAAAATCAAGGAAAAGAAGTTATTGTTGGAGCAGCAGACACTTTTCGTGCGGCTGCGATAGATCAGCTCGAAATTTGGACGGGGAAGGTTGGCTGTTCGATTGTTAAACACAGGGAAGGCGCAGATCCTGCTGCAGTTGTTTTTGACACTGTTGTTGCTGCTAAAAAGAGGGGGGTTGACGTTGCGATCTGCGATACGGCGGGCAGACTTCACAATAAGAAAAATCTCATGGCAGAGTTGAAAAAAATTAGTGATGTTGTTAAAAAAGAGGCTTCTGATTTGGATATAGAAACTCTTTTGGTTGTTGACGCGACAACAGGTCAAAACGGAGTTGTTCAAGCTGAGGAATTTGGGAAAGCATCGGGGCTCACGGGGATTATACTTACGAAATTGGATGGAACTGCTAAAGGCGGGATAGTGATATCTATTCGAAAAAAATTGGGGCTGCCTATAAAATTTATTGGAGTTGGCGAACAAATTGACGATTTGCAGCCGTTTGACCCCGAGCTTTTCACAAGAGCTTTGTTTGATTCTGATTCTGCGGGGGAGGAGATTTAAAATGGTTGTTGTTATTGCGAGCGAAAATAAGGGGAAAATAGCGGAGTTTGATCGGATTTTGAGGCCGCTGGGATTTGATGTTATATCGAAAAAATCAGCAGGAATAAACAAAAACATAGAAGAAACTGGCCAAAGTTTTGTTGAAAATGCTAAAATTAAAGCGCTACAGACATATAAAGCGTTGAAACTGCCGGTTATTGCTGATGATTCTGGTTTGGAGGTTTTGGCGCTTGGAGGCGCTCCTGGGATATATTCTGCTAGGTATTCTGCTAAGCCTGGAGTTGCTGCGACGGACGAGTCCAACAACCAAAAGCTTTTAAGAGAGCTTGACGGGGTTGAAGACAGGCGGGCGAGATATGTTTGTGCGTTGTGTTTTATTAACAAAGATGGAAAAATGTTTAATATATGTGAAATATGTGAGGGTGAAATATCAACTCATTTAGAAGGACATGGCGGCTTTGGATATGATCCTTTGTTTAAATATCAGGGCGTTAGCTTTGCAAACATGAGGCCAGAAGAGAAGGACGCGGTTAGCCATCGGGCAAAGGCGCTTTTGAAATTGACGCAAAAAATTGGAGAATGGAAATAATTCGAATCAAAAAAAGATTCAAATTGAGAGCAATTACAAATAGTATTAAAGCAGAAGACGTTATTGATGGTTTGCAAGACGTAATTATCAAAAGAGAGTTGGTTAAATATTGAAAATTAGAAAATTTATAAAAAATTTAAGAGATTCGACTTCTGAGCTGCTTTAAACTTTCAATTGCGAAAAAATTTTAATAATTGGCATAAAGTTTGTTTTATTTGGAAAAAGCATAAAAAAGAAGGGTGGAATCAGATTATAATGTCTAATATTGGCGTTTTTATACAAGTTTTCAACCCAATTCATAATGGCCATATGTTGCTTATGGATAAATTAAAAGAGAAGTTTGGCATGGATAAAATTTTGTTGGTTTTGTCAAATATTTCTCGAAATAAATATGAACAGGTGGCTTTAATTGAAGATAGGCTTAATATGTGTCGCTTAGCCACTAAAAATTGCCAACAGTTTGAAGTATATAATTCGGATAAGGATTTAAAAAATGCAAATCAAATTTTTGATATGTTACAAAAAGTTAAAAGCAAGTTTTATTTTGACGGACTGTATTTTATTATTGAGTATGGGCTGATGGTTTCTCTAAATTTTTGTTATGCATATGGAAATATATTTGATTTTGTGTCAATTATACTGATTGTATTTTCTGAAGAGGAATATTTGTCTGCCAAGAAAAAAATTAAAAAATTTGGAAAAAATGTGAGTATTATTAAATTGGAAATTCCAAATATTTCTTCACAATATGTTCGTATTAGATTTGCGCAGGGGCTAGGTTGTTCCCGATATTTGAATCGTGATGTTGAAAAGTATATATTAAAACATGGCGTTTATTCTCAAAAAGGCGCTTTGTTTAGGGAGTGTTTTGATGCGTCCGGGAACAGGTTGTCTATAAAAAGATTTACTCACTGTCAAATGGTTGCAAAAGCCGCTAAGGGACTTGCTAAAATATATCACGAAGATGAGAAAAAAGCTGAAATTGCCGGAATTTTGCATGACATTGTCAAGGAGAAGGACAAAAAGAGCCTGCTGCGAATTATTCAAGATGAAGGGATGGTTTTGAACCCGGTTGAAAAAAGCAGCCCCAAAATATGGCATGCTATAGCTGGCGCAATATACTGCAAAAAGTGGCTTGGAATTGAAAGCGAACAAATTTTGAATGCGATACGATATCACACAACAGCTAGAAAAAATATGACAAAATTTGAAAAAATAATTTATATTGCAGATTGTATTAGCGATGATAGGAAATATAGAGAGGTTGATTTTGAAAGAAAACTTGCAAAAAGTGACCTTGATATGGCGCTTTTGTTTCATTTGAAACTTTCCATTAAACAGCTTTGTGAAAAAAATTGCTCAATACATCCCGCAACTATTGATTGTTATAACCAACTTTGCAATAATTTTCAAAAAAAATGTGAAGAGCAGGGGGGAGACCGGCATGAAAACTAAAGATTTTTTAAAAACAGTTGTTGATATTTTGGACAAAAAGAAGGCCAAAAACATAAAAATTATAAAAGTTGATAAATTAACAACATTATGCGATTATTTTATTGTTGTGGATTCTGACAATGTTCGGCATGTTAAAAGTTTGGTTGATGAGGTTGAAGAAGGCTTGAGTTTTTTCGGAAAAAATCCAAGGAAAATCGAAAAAGACGTGAATTTTAGCTGGGTTATTTTAGATTATTGGGATATTGTTATACACATATTCCACAAAGACACGAGAAAATTCTATGATTTGGAAAACATATGGGCAGATGGGGTTGAAATACCTGCGAATAGTATATATAATTAAAATGGAGGTTGTTTATCATGAAAATATATGACTTTAAAAATATAGAAAAAAAGTGGCAAAAATTTTGGGATGATGATCAAACATTTAGAGCTTCAAAAGACCACGCAAAGCCTAAATTTTATGCGCTGGTTGAGTTTCCATACCCTTCAGCAAAGGGGCTTCACGTCGGTCATCCGAGGTCATATACTGCGCTGGATGTTGTTGCCAGAAAGCGGCGCATGCAGGGCTATAACGTCTTGTATCCGATGGGGTGGGACGCATTTGGCCTTCCAACTGAAAATTTTGCAATAAAAAATCACATACACCCCGAAATTATTACACGGGATAATATAGATCGGTTTAAAAATCAACTGAAAAATCTTGGTCTTTCTTTTGATTGGAGCAGGGAAATATCCACAACCGATCCTTCATATTATAGATGGACCCAGTGGATATTTTTGCAAAGGTTCAAAAAAGGTCTAGCATATAAAAAATATATGGCAGTCAATTGGTGTACATCCTGTAAATGTGTCCTTGCGAACGAGGAGGTTGTTAATGGAAAATGCGAAAGGTGTCAAAGTGATGTTGTGAGAAAAAATAAATC
>CADBXQ010000104.1 GCA_902798675.1 Oscillospiraceae bacterium | reverse complement strand
CAATATGAAATTTCAAATTTTTCCAAAAAATTCAAACAATCCAAACACAATCTAAAATATTGGACAATGGAGGAATATATTGGGCTTGGCCCCGGGGCACACTCTTTTTTGGACAGCAAAAGATTTTTTCATGAGCCAAACTTTGAAAAATATATTAGCGATGTTATGTATGTTAGACACGAGGAGGTTTTAAATGAAAACTTTGAGTGGCTGATGCTGGGGCTGCGGCTTGCTCATGGAGTCAGTCTTTTGGAGCTAAAACGCAAGGGATTTTGGGACAAAGTCTTTGAAGCTAAAACAAAAAAACTTCAAGACGTGGGATATGCAAAGCTTTGCGGCGGCCGGTTTTGCCTGACTCCAAGGGGAATGTTGGTTCAAAACGCAATTTTGCTCAATTTGTGTGATAATATAAACTAGAAAATTTTAGATTTTAATAAACTATTTTTCGTTTAATAATAAATTATAAATTTGGCGTTTGTTGTTGTTTGTTATTTTTGCAGCCTGCTTTGCAGCATCAGCAGGCTTTAAGCCTTGTTTCACCAACGCCCGAGCAAAATCCACGGCTTGGTCAAGAGCCAGAGGAGCTTTTGAATCTTTGGCTGTTTGGGCGCCTTCAACAATTAAAACATATTCACCCTTAGGATTTGTTGGAGATTTTTCAAAAAAGTCTATTGCGTTGGAAATGGTTGCTCTCTGAACATTTTCATGAATTTTGGTTAATTCTTTAACTATTGCAATTTTTCTGTCTCCCAAAACATTTAAAAGATCTTTGAGAGTTGAAATTAATTTATGCGGCGCTTCATAAAAAATCAAAGTCAGCTGCAAATTTTGAAGCTCCAAAAGCGTTTTTAGCCTGCTTTTGCGGTTTGTTGACAAAAATCCATAAAAAGCAAACCGAAAGGTTTCAAGCCCGCTCAAACAAAGCGCCGAGATCAAAGCAGTTGGCCCCGGAACAACCTTCATCTCTATGTTGCTTTCAACACACATTTTAACCAGTTTTTCTCCCGGGTCTGATATGCACGGCATTCCCGCGTCCGAAACGATTGCTGCGCTCTGGCCGTCCAAAAGCCTTGAAACAATTTGCTCAAGCCTTTGCGATTTGCTGTGTTCGTGGTAACTAATAAGCGGTTTTTTGATTTTGAATTTATTGAGCAGTTTTATGGTGACTCTAGTGTCTTCAGCTGCGATAAAATCAACGCTTTCTAAAACTTTTTTTGCTCTTTGCGAAAAATCCCCTAAATTTCCAATCGGAGTCCCAACAATATATAAAGTTCCGCTCAAAATTTTCCTCCAGCCGAATAAATTTTTTTAACTTCTTTTGAAAATTCACCACTTTGATCATATATCTCAAGAACTGGCAAAACCTTCAAAAACCGCCCCCCGCCCTTTCTTCCTTCAATCAAAAACATCCACGGCGAACTGTCTTTGTTTTTTGCGCAAAATCGAATTAGTTTAGGCTCAATGTCAAATTTTCTCATGGCGCATATTGTGTCTGGGAGGCGCTCGGTTCGTTGGCTCATGCAAAGCCTTCCCCCGAATTTTAAAAGGCGTTTCGCTGCAAAGCAAACGTCTTCGATATTGCATAAATATTCATGGCGCGCAATCAAATCGCTTTTCGTTTTGCTCGCAACTCCGCTGCCCAGGGCTTTATATGGAGGGTTGCAGACAACCAAATCAAAAAAGCTTTCTGGCAAATCTGAAGCGGATTTTAGGTCTGAATTTTTGACTGTTATTTTGTCTTCAAGACCTGAAATTTTAACGGATTGTTTAGCGAGCTCAACTGCGGATTTTTGAACGTCTATCGCATATATTTTTCGAGGATTATAATATTTATGGAGCAAAATCGGAATTATTCCACAACCTGTTCCCAGATCGCAAACGAGATCTTTGTTTTTTGCAGAAGAAAAATTTGCCAGCAAAACAGAATCTGTTCCAAACCTGTGGGCCTTTGAGACGCAGACAAACAAGCCATCTCCAACCTTTTCAGTTGTCGCAAACTCGCAATTTTCCATTAATTCACCCCTTGTTTTTCGCATTTTTTTTAGCACGCATCTGATTTGAAAGAATTGCTTTTCGAATTCGCAAGGACTTTGGCGTCGCCTCTAAAAGCTCGTCCTGCGCCAAAAACTCCAAAGCCTCTTCCAGGCTGAGCTTTGTTGGAGGAATCAGCCTTAGCGCATCATCCGAGCCCGAAGCTCTCATGTTTGTTACATGCTTTTTTTTACACACATTAACAACCAAATCTTCCTGCCGCGGAGAACACCCAACAACCATCCCTTCATAAACAGGCGTCCCGGGGGATATAAAAAGCGTTCCTCGTTCCTGCGCATTATATAGCCCATATGTCACGGCTTCTCCGGTTTCAAAAGAAACAAGCGAACCTGTCGGACGTTTGGGAACATCCCCTTTAAATGGTTGATATGAATCAAAAACAGAGCTCATTATTCCTTCGCCTTTGGTGTCTGTTAAAAATTCATTCCTATATCCAAACAGACCTCGCGACGGGATCAAAAACTCGATTCGAACTCGATCTCCATGAGAGCCCATCTCAAGCATCTCGGCCTTTCGCAGCCCCATTTTTTCCATAACAGACCCCAAAAATTTTTCCGGAACATCTATTGAAAGCCGCTCAAAGGGCTCAAACTTTTTCCCATCTATTTGCTTAAATAAAGCGCGCGGCGTCGAAACTGAAAGCTCAAAGCCTTCTCGCCTCATGGTTTCAATTAAAATAGACAGATGCATCTCTCCGCGTCCGCAAACATTAAATTTCTCGCTTGAATCCGTTTCCAAAACTTTGAGCGAAACGTCTTTCAAAAGCTCTTTTTCAAGCCTTTGGCGGATCTGACGGGATGTGACAAATTTTCCTTCTCTCCCTGCAAATGGGCTGTCATTAACAGCAAAAGTCATCTCAACGGTCGGCTCGCCGATTTGGACAAAAGGCAAAGGGTCAACCTCAGAAACATCACAAAACGTGTCTCCGATGGTTGCTTTTTGGATGCCGGATATGCAGACGATGTCTCCAACTTTTGCCTCGTCTATCGGAATTTTATCGAATGCGCCAATTTCATATAGATTAACAACTTTTCCGCGATATGGCTCTTTGCTGTTTGTGTGGTCGCAAACCGTCACTTCCTGTCCCTGCTTGATTTTTCCGCGCTCAACCTTGCCGATTGCAATCCTGCCAACATAATCATTATAGTCTATTGAAGAAATCAAAACCTGGGTTTTTCCATTTTCATCGCCTTGAGGGGGCTTTATGTTTTGCAAAATTGCATCAAACAAAGGGGTTAAATCTTTTCCCTTTTGGGAAGGAGAATCTGAACATGTTCCGTCTCTTCCAGAGCAGAACAAAACCGGGCCTTCAAGCTGCTCTTCGCTTGCGTCTAAATCTAAAAGCAGCTCTAAAACTTCGTCGGGGATTTCGGAAAGCCTCGAGTCTGGCTTGTCGATTTTATTGACAACAACTATGATTTTAAGGCCCAATTCCAGCGCCTTTTGAGTGACAAATCTGGTCTGGGGCATGGGGCCTTCCGTCGAATCAACCAGCAAAATAACCCCGTCAACCATCTTTAAAACACGCTCAACCTCCCCCCCGAAGTCAGCATGCCCCGGAGTGTCTATGATGTTGATTTTAGTGTTTTTAAAAGTAACAGCTGTGTTTTTAGAAAGGATTGTTATCCCCCTTTCTCGCTCAAGCGCATTTGAATCCATAACCCTTTCCTTGGCGACTTGATTTTCGCGATATGCCCCGGT
>CADBXQ010000103.1 GCA_902798675.1 Oscillospiraceae bacterium | reverse complement strand
AGAGTTTAATCTGGACTGCGTTTTGGTGCATGCAACAGAAGGCCATTTGATAGCCCAGTCTTTGGCTGGAGAAGACGTGATATCCGGGCCTGTGATATGCGACAGATCTAAACCGGAGCTTAAAAATCATTCTCCCGGAAGCGCTTCCAAACTTGTTGAAAGCGGCGTAAATGTTGCGATATGCACTGACCATCCTGAATTTCCTGCTCAATATATGCTGCTTTCCTGCGGGATCGCGGTCAAAAACGGGCTTTCTCGGGAGCAAGCTGTTTTGTCAATAACCAAAAACGCCGCCCAAATTTGCGGAATATATGATAAAGTTGGGTCTGTTGAAGCTGGAAAGATGGCAAATTTTGTCGCCTTTAAAGCCAATTCGGACATATTTTCGCCTTTTGCTGAGCCGAGTTTTGTCGCTGTTGACGGAAAAATTATAAATTAGCCTTTTTGAGGCAGGATGAGTTGAGAATATTTGAAATTGTTGGAAATTTTTGGTGAAGAGTCGGATATTTTTGAGCAGAAGTTTTTATTGGGACAAATATAGCCTAATCAAATCGCGCAATTCGTGTTTTTATAACCTGATTTGACATCAATTGTAAACTTATAAAAATTTAAATAAAAATTACTTGACAAACACCTTGACAATATGCTATAATTATGAGAGAATTGATGGTTGTTTTTCTTGGGGGGAGGTTTTGATTTTGGATAATGAGGGAAGGCGTGGAGTGGCGCCGTCCGGCGATTATATGACGTATCCCAGAAAGTTTGCTTCATATCGCTGGTTTCGTCCGGTTTTAGTTGGAATTTTGTTTTTGTTTTTTTATGTTAATATTCAAGTAATTATTTCAATGGGTTATGCTTTTGCTTTTGGAACTGAAAGTCTTGGGCAGGTTGTCGGTGGCGGGTATGAGGCGATGAATTTTTTTGACAATCCTCAGGGTATTGTGAACATAGTTTTGGTGGCTGCCATGTTGCCGTGTCTTGCCTTGGCTTCGTATATCGTTAAGGATCGTCCTTTTTCTTCATATTCTTCGTCGAGGGGAAACGGTTGGAGTTGGAGACTGTTTTCAATATGTTTGGTTGTTTCGTTTTTGGTGTTGGGGCTTGAGCTTTTGTTTTCTTTAATTCTGACGTTTCTTTCGGAGGCTGAAGATGTTGAGGTTAGGTTTAATCTTTTGGGTATGCTTTTAATAGTTGGGATTGTTCCGCTTCAGTGTGTGGCGGAGGAGTATGTCTTTAGAGGGTTTATCAGATTTATCTGCTTACAAAGGACAGCTTTGACAAGGATATGACTGTTGGAGTTATTGTTCCGTCGCTTATGTTTGCTGCGCTTCATCCATATAACCTGGTTGGCGTTGTCAATATATTTTTGGATGGGGCTGCGTTTTCGTTGCTTGCGTGGCGAACTAAAGGGCTTGAAGCTTCGAGTGCTTTCCATATAGTGAGTAATGTTCAAGCATTTTTGCTCACGGCTGTTCACTTTGCTGGCGAGAAGACTTCGGGAATTTCTTCTGAGGTTTCCGTTTTTTCGGCGTGTGTTGGTGTGGCGACAATTTTAGTATATATGGTTTGCATTTTTGTTATTATGCGCAAAAAGCCGGATTGGTTTGAGTGTGTTGATGGACATAAAACTGAAAGAAGCGTTAATTTTTCCAGTTAGTTGAATATAATAATAGATTTTCATATAAAGTTTGAGCAGTGGTCTTTTGCTTAAGCTTTTGTTTTTTTGTGTAAAATTTTTGAAAATATAGTAATTAAAAGATTGTGTTTTGAATATTATGAATATAAACCTCAATAAAATGAATCTATAATTTTATTTTAAATTAATATATAAAATTTCCACAATTGGTTAATAATGACATCAGGAGCTTTTATATCAAATTTTTTTAGAATTTTTTGGGGGTTAAATCTTTATGAATATAAGAAAAAAAACCAATGATTTGCTGGCAATTATTCGTCAATATTTTAAAAAAAACAGCGTTTCAAATAATGAAATTTTAATGGAACTGGCTGAAGTTAAAAATCAACTTGAACACGCTCAGCTTTTATTTAATTTGCAAACAGACTTGGATTTAATAGAATCATGCATATATCAAATAGATTCTTTGGAAGCTAAATATAATTATTTGCTCAAGGAAGCCAGGAAACATGGGATCAAAGGGGAAGTTGATAAGCTTTGTGTTGTGACCTAGAAAGGAAATTTATATGTTTAAAATAACAGTCATATCATTTATTTTCATTTTAATGTTGGTATATTACACTAGATGCGAAAATTTTATCAAATCAGCTTCTTTTGGAGTTGGCTCTGGAATTCTATCGCTGGGACTTGTTGGAATATTTGCACCAAACCTATTAAATTTTAATCTATTTATAATTTTAATGGCTGCTATTGCTGGAATTCCAGGCGTCATAACGCTAATATTGCTCAATCAGTTTTTGCCTTTTTGAAATTATTCTCATTTTTTAATTCATTTTCGACAAAATCAGTAATATCTTTTGGGAGCTCTTTGCTTCCTTCTGTGCTGTCGGATTTTAAAAACACAATAAGTGTCCTGAGTATAATTTTTATGTCTAGCCACAGAGAATATTGTTGTATGTATGAAATATCTAAAGTTAGTTTGTCTTTGGGGGTTGTGTTATATTTGCTCATTATTTGCGCAAGACCCGTCAGGCCCGCTTTAACTTTGAGTCTATATTGAAATTCGGGGAGATTTTGTTTATATTTTTCGGCGATTTCCATTCGCTCCGGCCTGGGTCCAACAACGCTCATGTCTCCTTTAAATATATTAAATAGTTGAGGCAATTCATCAATTCTGAATCTTCTGAGAATTTTTCCAATCGGGGTGATTCTGATGTCATTTTTTTGAGCAATGGTGGCGCCAGTGTTTTTTTCAGCGTTAACGATCATTGATCTGAATTTTAAAACATTAAATTCTTGCCCGCCTTTAGTTAAACGACGCTGTTTATATAATATTGGACCTTTGTCATATATTTTTATTGCGATTGCGAATAAAATCATAATAGGGCTTGTCAGTATAATTAATATTAGAGATACTAGAATATCCACGAATCTTTTCAAAAAAAGTTGTTCAAAGCTCATTCCATAGTTGGTTGAAGATAAAACAGTGGTGTCGTCAACAAGCAGAGTTGATGAACTATACACTATTATGTCGGAAATATCTGGTGATATATATATATCCTTGTTGTGTTTATAGCAAAAAGCAATCAATTTCGCTCGTGTTTGTTTAGGGATGTCGAAAAAGAAAACTGCTTGATTTTTTTGAATTATTTCCAATATTTCCGGATCATTATGTTTGACTAACTTCATTAATTTCCATCTAGATGAATTTTTTTTGATTTTAGAGACTAATAAAGGAAGATATTGCGGATCACTATATATGATTAGGGTTTTTTTAGGTTTGTTCAGCTTAAAATAAATTTTATTGGAAAATTTTGCAAAAAACCATATTATAACTATTTGTATTAAAAAAACAACAATTAATAAGAGTATACCTGAAAAGATTTTGTCTCGAAGATAGTGATGCAAAAATGTTGAAAAAGAAGGGCGGATGTTGTCTGATAGGGCGTCGACAGGGCCAACGAATTCATCTGAAAATTCATAATATTTTGATGAACTAACACCCATTGTGTACATAGTTATGAAGGTTATTATGTCGCCAACCAAAGTTCCCAAAATGGCCGAATTTCTTATGTCGGATGTTTGTTTTTTTCCAACTGGAAATCCGCCGTAGATCCTAATT
>CADBXQ010000102.1 GCA_902798675.1 Oscillospiraceae bacterium | reverse complement strand
CGCCATTTTTCCCCGTCCCAGCAAAAACATTCATTGGTAGTGTCGTCAAAGGCTGGGTCGCCAAAGCCAAAGCAAGAGCGATTGATATGACTTTCTTTTTCACTTTGAATTTGTTATACATATTTCTTTCCTCCTCAAAATTAAAAATTAAATTGATTTTTTGTTATTTTAAGGATTTAACAGTGAAAATTTTTAAGGGAAATTTGAATTGCAAATCAGCGCGCGCGCAGTCAAAGCCACTAAGCCGGATTTTTCCGCAAGTTCTTGACCAAAAAAGCAGAAAAAGCAAACACACCCTAAAAGAACACACAAAGTGCTCGAGTGAAAGTGCGCTTGCTGCTATAGACACAAGAAACTGCGATCCTCCAGCCCGGGCGAAAGACCCGTCAAATTCGCTATTTTTCCAAAAAATGTCAGAACCAGCCGCTCTGATCTACTCATTATACACGCAAATCATGATTTTGTCAACCTCTTTTTGATGAAAAATTAACTAAAAGCGTGAATTGTTTGACAAAATAAAACCAATTTCTCTCAATAATTCCATTATACAGCACGCTTTTAAAAAAGTCAACAATATTTTTAAAAAATAGGGGTTGACAAAAAATGAATGAGTGTGATATAATAAAAGTGCTGGAGATGCGCGAGGGCTTAAAGGTGATAGATATGGGGAAAAATTTTTTATTAGTCCTGTCAAAAGCCTTGTCTTCTTGCTGATCTTTGCGTTTGTTGTGAGAATTTTTAAAAATATAAACTTGACTTTTTTTCTTTTGTGTAATATAATTGTTTTGTGGCTATGAGTATATTTTTTTGTTGGGAAATAATCCCTGCTGTTTGAGCAAAGGGAGGGAATGAGATGGCGGAGATTCGAGTTAAGGATAACGAAACTTTAGACAGCGCTTTGAAACGATTTAAACGGTCTTGTGCTAAATCTGGCATAATATCGGAAATCAGAAAGCGGGAGCACTATGAAAAGCCTTCCGTTAGGCGCAAGAAGAAATCTGAAGCGGCCAGGAAGCGCAAATTTAGGTGATTTTGGCTTAAGGCTTAAAAAAGCAGTTTTAGTTGTTGGGGTTTTTTTATGTTACTGCCGGATTTATATTTATCTTCAATATTTAGCATCACTCCTGGGCTCTTGAAAGGCTTGGGGGTTGAGGCTCTGGTTCTTGACGTCGACAACACCCTGAGAGCATATAAAAGCGACAAGCCGTATAAAGGCGTTTTGGAATGGGTTGAAAAAATGCGAAAATCAGGGATATCTTTGATTGTTGCTTCAAACAATTTCGAAAGCAGCGTTGGTCCGTTTGCGTCAACTTTAAAGCTGGATTATGTTTCCATGAGCTTTAAACCGCTGCCATTTGGGCTGAAAAGAGCTTTGAGAAAGCTAAAAATCCATCGCAGCAAAGTTGCAATCGTTGGAGATCAAATTTTCACTGACATAATCGGCGGGAGGTTGAGTGGCTTTAGGACCATATTGGTTAAGCCGTTTGTTGTCGAGAGGGGAATTTCCTGGAGGATTAGAAGATTTTTCGAAAAGCCGGTGATAATTCGCTATAACAATAAAAAAAGCAGGAGGAAATGATGGGAGCTGTTTTTGGGCCTGCTGGCAATTCTGAAAGTTATGACAAAAAGAAAACCTCTGTTTTCGAATATTTAAGCAAATTTGGACTTGGAGCATATGAATATCAATGTGGCAGGGGAGTTCGAATTTTGCCTGAAAATGCAGCTGAATTTGGCCGTTCCATGAAGGGTATAAAATTGTCGATTCATGCGCCATATTTTATATCTTTATCCAGCACGGATGCGGAAAAGAGAAAAAACAGCGTTGAATATATATTGCAAACGGCTCGAGTTGCTAAATGTATGGGGGCGGATCGGATTGTTGTTCACTCGGGGTCGTGCGGAAAAATGACGAGAGGGGAAGCGCTTGAGTTGGCGAAAAAAACGATCTCCAGCGCGATTTTGGCTTTGAAGGCGCAGGGCCTTGAAGACATATCCATTTGCCCTGAAACCATGGGAAAAGTCAATCAGTTGGGGGATGTTGATGAGGTTTTGTCGCTTTGTGAAATTTCGGAAAACATGATCCCTTGCATTGATTTTGGGCATTTGAATGCTAGGACGTTTGGAAAAGTTAACAGTTTTGATGAATATTCTAAAATTTTGGAAAAAATAGAAAACAGGTTGGGCTTTGATCGCTTGAAGGTTTTTCATTCACATTTTTCTAAAATACAATACACTATTCCCGGAGGAGAAAAGAAACATTTAACCTTTGAAGATGACAAATATGGTCCTGAGTTTGAGCCCTTGGCCAGGCTTGTCGCAATGCGCGATTTGTCGCCGATTTTTATATGCGAATCTTCAGGAACTCAGGCGGAAGATGCGCAAAGGATGAAGAATATATATAAAAGTTTTTGTAAATAGCTGAAATATTTTGTGATTTTTTGCAAGGAGGATTTTTTTTGAAAAATCGAATTGGGAAAAAGAAAATCTTGATTATACATGGTCCTAATGTTAATTTGTTGGGGATTCGTGAGACGTCGATTTATGGAAAGGAAAACATAACGTCGATAAACCAGCAAATAACGCTCAGCGCTGAGCAGATTGGGCTTGAATGCGAAGTGTTTCAGTCTAACAGCGAGGGGGAGATCATTGATGCGATCCAGCAGTCTAGGGAAGAGGTTGACGGAATAATAATCAACGCCGGAGCATATACACACTACAGCATTGCCATTCGGGACGCGATATCTGCGGTGCACATTCCGTGTATTGAAGTCCATTGCTCGAACATATATAACAGAGAAGATTTCAGGAGCAAGTCTGTGATAACGCCTGTTTGCGCGGGCAGCATAGTTGGTTTTGGAAAACACAGTTATTTTTTAGCGGTTGTTGCGATGAAAAATTTAGTTTGAGTCTATATATTTTTAAAGAGGGTCACATATTATGGATCAATTATTAAAAATCATGCAAGAGTTGCCAGGTGATGTTGACTGCGCAATGGTGAGCAGCGATGTCAATAGGCGCTATTTAACTGGATTTTCTTCGTCTGCCGGCGTTTTAGTTATAACACGAAGTGCGGCCTATTTGCTTGTTGATTTTAGATACTATGAAATGGCTGTTTCGAGAGCAAAAGGCTTTGAGGTTATACTTTTTAAAAATTTATATGATGAGTTAGAAAAATTATTCTGTGAGCTAAATTGTTGTGATGTTGCGATTGAAATTGGGGACATCACGGTTGAAACTTTCAACAAATATCGGAAAAGATTTAAAAACATTAATTTCATTACTGATGGCGGGCTAGATGCAACAATTTCCAGGCTGAGGATGGCTAAATCGGCGGAGGAGGTTGGAAAAATAAAATCCGCTCAGGAGGTTGCAGACGCCGCATTTTCACACATTTTGAGTTTTATTTCGCCTGGCAAGACGGAGCTTGAAATTGCTCGTCGGCTCAACAGTTTTATTTTGGAAAGGTCTGATGGGCTTTCGTTTGAAACGATTGTTGTTTCGGGAAAAAACTCTTCGCTTCCGCATGGCTTGCCCTCTTCAAAGCAGATTCAAAAAGGTGACTTTATAACGATGGATTTTGGAGCTTTGATTGATGGATATCACAGCGACATGACGCGGACGATTTTTTGCGGAAAGCCGTCGGACGATCAGAAAAAAGTGTATGATGTGGTTTTGTCTGGGCAAAAGCTTGCTTTGGATGCCGTGAGGTCTGGGGCGATGTGTTGTGATATAGATGATTTGGTTATTGATAAAAAATATA
>CADBXQ010000101.1 GCA_902798675.1 Oscillospiraceae bacterium | reverse complement strand
CTGCTTTAAAAAACTGGCTTTCCAATAATAATACCGGATGTATTTAAGCCGCCCTCGAATTCGTCCCCAAAAACCATGCGGGAAGCCACTTGAGCGCCGCCACGAGACCATCGACCATGCAATTCAACCTTCCTCAAGGACAGATCCAGTTGAAAGCGTCCGTGAGAAGTGGTAGGCTAATGCCCTTGAGGGCGTTGTCATGCCGTTTTACCTTGGCTTGTCATTGGTGCTTTGAAAGAGGGGGCATTTTAAATGAGATTGAATTGCATAGTTTATGGTGAGCGGGCGGCGCTTAAATTGGTTTTTGCATTGTTTTTTGGGGACGAATTCGAGGATATTATAATATATTGGATTTTTAATTAAAGAGTTGGATATTTTAAGCAGAGAGGGGGAGGGGACAAATATAATCCAAATCTGAAAGCACAATTTGCGGCATCTTGGTTTGTTTACTATTACACATAAATTTTCTATCCACACACTTTTTCCACGCATATTACAAATGGGTCTTGACATTTAGCTTTTATCGGGTTAAAATAGATTTAGGATGCATGATTAGCTATATTTAGAAATGAGATTATTTTACAGTTTTAGAGGAAAGCTATGAAGATTTTAGTTATTAATGCTGGAAGTTCGTCGCTGAAATATCAGTTGATAGACGCTGTTGATGAACATTTGATTGCAAGAGGAAACTGCCAAAGAATCGGGATTGACGGCCTCATATCCCAAGAAACCAGCGACGGCAGGAAATTTAAATCCAACGAAAAAATAGCTTCGCACAAAGAAGCGCTTAGCATGGTTTCTTCCCTTTTGACCGACAAAAAATATGGCGTTATTGAAAGCTTAAGCGAAATAAAAGCCGTTGGCCACAGGGTTGTTCAAGGAGCTGAAAAATTTAAACAATCTGTCATTATAGACGACAAGGTTTTGCAGGAAATAGACACTCTTTCCCCCATCGCGCCTCTACATAACCCGGTTCACGTTGGCGCAATTAAAGCTTGCCAGGAAACATTTGGAAAAAAAATCCCGCAAGTTGCCGTTTTTGACACATCGTTTCACCACACCATACCTGAAAAAGCCTATATTTATGGCTTTCCATATGAAATATATGAGAAATATAATATCAGAAAATATGGGTTTCACGGAACATCACACAAATACGTTAGCGGCAAAGCTGCAAAAATTCTTGGATTGCCTCTTAAAACTTTAAAGCTTGTTAGCTGCCACTTGGGAAGCGGGGTTTCAATTTGTGCAATAGACGGCGGAAAGTCTGTCGACACAACCATGGGCTTTACGCCTTTAGACGGCATCTTAATGGGAACTAGGTCTGGCTCGGTTGATCCATCCTGCGTCACGTTTTTAATGGAAAAAATGGCTATTGGGCCAAGCGAAATGTTTAATTTGATGAATAAAAAGTCGGGGCTTTTGGGAATTTCAGGGGTCAGCAGCGACTATCGAGACCTTAAAGCAGCAGCAATTTCCGGAAACAAGCGAGCGGGGCTTGCAATAGACATTATGTCATATCAAGTTCGAAAGCAGATTGCTTCATGCGCAGCTGCTATGGATGGGGTTGACGCGATAGTTTTCACTGGCGGAATAGGTGAAAATCAGAGTGGATTTAGAAAATCAGTTTGTGATAATTTGAAAATTTTTGGGGTTAGGATAGATGATTCATTAAACGATAGAATGATTCAAGGAAACGAGGGAATAATCAGCTCTTGCGATTCAAAAACTGCGATTTGTGTTGTTTTAACAGACGAGGAACTTATGATTGCTAAAGACGCTTTGAGGTTGATTCAGAGCAAAAAATGCGATAAAAATTCGAAAGGCGAGGATTGAATATGATTAAAAGAGTGGGAATATTGACAAGTGGCGGAGATTGCCCCGGGCTTAACGCAACAATTCGAGCAATTGCCCAGTCTTTGCGTTTGAATTTTGATGAAAAAATTGAAATCACAGGAATATTTGATGGCTATAGCGGGCTTATACACGGAAAGTGCGCAGATATGACATCATACGATTTTTCTAGTATTCTCACTCTGGGCGGGACGATTCTTGGAACAAAAAGAACTCCTTTTAAGCTGATGCGCGTTATCCAAGACGACAAAATAGACAAAGTTTCGCAGATGAAGCAAAATTACTTTAATTCAAGTGAGGGTTTAAACATTATAGCTCTTCCAAAAACCATAGACAACGACATTTGGGGAACCGACATAAGCTTTGGATTCCACAGCGCCCTCAACACAGCAACAGACGCAATAGACCGCATATACACAACCGCAAAAAGCCACAAAAGAATCATGGTTGTTGAGCTCATGGGCAATAAAGCTGGTTGGTTGACCCTATACGCGGGAGTTGCTGGAGGAGCTGACGCCATATTGATCCCTGAAAAGCCTTTTGATTTGAGTAATGTTATTATGAATTTAGTCAATAATTTTAAAAATGGCAAACAATTTTCCATTATAGCAGTTGCTGAAGGCGCGTATAGCGTTAAAGAGGCAAAGATGAAGAAAAAGGAGCGGGCGGAGATTCGGGCAAAAATTGGCGAAAAAACCGCAACCAACATCATAGCCAAAGAAATTGAAAAAATAACAGGGCTCGAAACAAGAGCCGTCATCCCTGGCCACATTCAGCGCGGAGGCTCCCCATGTGCATATGATCGCATACTTGCAACCCGGTTTGGCTCATATGCTGCAAAGCTTGCGAAAAGCGAGCAATTTGGCGTTGCTGTCGCGATGATAAACAACAAAGTCACACACAACAAACTAAGCGAGGTTGCTGGAAAAAGCAGGCTGGTTTCAATGGATTGCAAAATGATTCAGGTTGCTCAAAGCATGGGAATTTGTTTGGGATGAAAAAATCAAAACTTTTAAGATGTTTTCGATCTAGGCATATATTTATTAATTAACAAAAATATATATAGCAAAAATGCGAAGGGTGTAGGTTAATAAATAAAAAAAAGTTAGGACCAGATTTGCTCCGTCTCCAACTGGATATATGCATGTTGGAAACTTGAGGACGGCTCTTTATGCGTATCTTCTTGCGAAAAAAAATGGCGGCGATTTTGTTTTGAGAATTGAGGACACGGATCGCGAAAGAATGGTTGAGGGCGCAATCGAAACCATATATAAAACCCTTAAAAATGCGGGAATTAGCTGGGATGAAGGTCCGGACGTTGGCGGAAATTATGGGCCATATATACAAAGCGAGCGGATGCATATTTTCAAAGATTATGCCCGGGAGTTGGTCAAAAAAGGTTATGCATACTACTGCTTTTGTGATAAAGAGAGGCTTGATCAGGTTAAAGATATTCAAAAAGCTTCCGGAATTGCGCCAAAATATGACGGCCATTGCAGGAATTTAAGCTCTGAAGAAGTCCAAAAAAAGCTTAAATCTGGTGTGCCATATGTTATACGGCAAAAAATGCCCCAAGAAGGCTCAACAACCTTTCATGACGTTGTTTTTGGAGAAATAACATTTGAAAATTCCGACCTGGACGACCAAATTTTGATCAAATCCGACCAAATGCCAACATACAACTTTGCAAATGTCGTTGATGACCACCTGATGGAGATATCTCACGTCATTAGAGGAAGCGAATATTTATCATCAACTCCCAAATATAATTTGCTATATGATGCGTTTGGCTGGAGCAGGCCGGTTTATATACACTGTCCTCCTGTCATGAAAAATTCAACCGAAAAGCTTTCTAAACGAAACGGGGATGCAACTTTTGAAGATTTGCTGAACAAAGGCTATTTGCCGCAAGCTGTGGTTAATTATATAGTCATGTTGGGGTGGTCTCCAAAAAGCGAGGAAGAAATTTTTAGCCTTAGCGAACTGGTTGACGTTTTTGACGTTTCTGGGATTTCTAAGTCTCCCGCTATTTTTGACCTGCCCAAACTCACGGCGATAAACGCAAAGTATATACGCAATATGTCTGATGAAGAGTTTTGGAGTTATGCAGAGCCATATGTTAAAAGCGTTTGCAAAAGAGAGCTTGACTTTAAACTGCTTTCTCAGATGCTCAAGACCAGGACTGAAATTTTCAAAGATATTCCGCAGCAGGTTGATTTTATTGACTCTTTGCCAAAATATAGCTCGGATTTGTATATACACAAGAAGATGAAAACAAACGAAGAGAATTCTCTTGACGCGTTGAGAAAGATTTTACCGATTTTAGAAAATGTTGACACTTGGTCTAAAGAATCGGTTCATGATGCGCTTTTTGATCTGATTAAATCGCTTAATTTGAAAAACGGGCGGGTTCTTTGGCCGCTTCGAGTCGCTCTTTCTGGAAAATCATTCACTCCTGGCGGCGGAATTGAGCTTGCTGCGCTTCTTGGAAAGGACGAATCCATATCCAGAATAAAAAAAGGCATTGAAAAGCTGGAATCAATTTCAAATCAAAACTAGTAGTAATTTTAGGGTGGATTATTGATGATTAAACTTCTTTTTATCGGGGATGTCATTTCCGAACCAGGCTGCAAAACGGTCAGAAATATTTTGCCGAAAATCAAGCGCGACCAGAACATAGACGTTGTTGTTGCGAATGCTGAAAATTCAGCTCAAGGGAACGGAATCTCTGCCAAATCTGCAAAAAGTCTTTTTGAAAGCGGGTGTGACGTTTTAACCGGTGGAAACCACACTTTGCGCAGGCATAATTCATATGCAATGCTGAATGAAAACAGGCATATCTTGCGCCCATATAATCTTTCGCGATTTTGCCCGGGGAGGGGTGTGTGTGTTATAGACAAAGGAAAATATTCCATTGCTGTTATAAATCTCATAGGCCAGACATATCTGGACGCCAATTCATCACCATTTGAAGAGATAAATAATATACTAAAAAACATAGACACTCCGCTCATATTCATTGATTTTCACGCTGAAGCAACCGGGGAAAAGGCCGCGCTTGCGCACTATCTTGACGGCAAAGTTTCAGCAATAATCGGGACCCACACTCATGTTCAAACAAACGACGCGAGAGTTCTTGATAATGGAACAGGATTTTTAACAGACGTTGGAATGGTTGGGCCATATGATTCGATTTTGGGGGTTGATCCAAAGTGTGTTTTGAGGCGCATAACAACCAAAATGGCAACACGCTTTGAAGTCAGAGACTCAAAATGCATCTTTAACGCAGCGGTTGTTGAACTAGACGAAATAACCGGAAAATGTTTGAATATATCAACCATTTCTATTTTTTAAATTTATTTTTTATTTATGTGTTGTATTATTCCTGTAAATGGGTTAAAATATATACTGTCAGCAACTTAATATAAAATTAATAAAATGAAGGAGATAAAAAACAGTGAGTATTTTAAAAGTATCATCCAAATCTAATCCAAATTCCGTCGCTGGGGCGATTTCTGCGTTTGTTAAAAATGACAATGAAGTTGAAATTCAGTCGGTTGGAGCTGGAGCCATCAATCAAGCCATAAAATCAGTGGCAATTGCTAGGGGATATCTGGCAACGACGGGCCTAAACTTAATCTGCATCCCCGCCTTCACCAATATCGAAATAAACGGGATCGAAAGGACCGCCATAAAATTAATAATTAAGATATTGTAAAGAGTGTGTGTGATATTTTTAACTTTCAAAAAGCAAGTCACATATATTTTCTAGTGGTTTGCTTTTTGATGACATTTTTTAGATTAAATTTAGTTGTTTTATTTTGAATGAATTTGTGATATAATCGTTATATAGACGTAAAAATTCAGCTAGTTTGGGGGGCGAAGTGCTTTGTTGGTTGGAAAAAATCATCTTGGTTCCATATATGTTTCAGAAAAATATTTGAAAACATTGATAAAAACAACAATTAAAGGTTGCTTTGGGGTTGTTGGTTTTTACAGCTACAAGACAAAATTATCAATGTTAAACAGGGTTTTAAATAAAAGGACCATAAAAATCAAATTTAATAGAAAAAATAACA
>CADBXQ010000100.1 GCA_902798675.1 Oscillospiraceae bacterium | reverse complement strand
AAATTGTTAAATGATTGTATGTTGAATTGATAGACGCAAAAATTCCTCGCAGTAGTCGAAATCCCTTTTTCAAAGATATTACCATTGGTAATAAAGCTAAAATTGTTGTTATGAGCAAGGGTGACATCGCAGATTGTGGAAATAATGAATTTAAATAATTGTGCAAGATTATACCATTGGTAATGGAGGGTTTTATTATTTTGGAGTGGGTGTCCGTTTGTTCGCTAATTATATCTGGTGTGATAGGTTTCGTTTCTGGAATAATAAATAGAAAATTTAACGCAGAGCATGAAAAAAATATGATTGAATTAAAAGATAAGCTCGAACAAAAGATGGAAGATGACAGAAAAGAATTTGAGAGAGATAGAGATAAACTTAAACGTGAGTTTGAAAAAGACCTGCTTAGCATTAAAACAAATTTTGAAAAAGAAATTTATACGTATAAAGCGAGATATGATCATAAGGTTGAAATGATGAAGGAGATGTTTGAGTTTGTTGGTATACTTGATCTCGCTGCCTGGGGAGTGTGTTGGATGTCAGACGGAGAATTACACGACTTTTTAAAAGAATATAAAGAGTTTTGTGTTGAACTTAAAAAATGTGTGACATTCTATAACAAGTATCGTCCGTTTGTGAAAAAGGAAGTTATTAAAAATTTTAAACTTTTTTACTGGCAAGTATCAGTATTTGTATACAATGTGTACGTGTTTTGGTATGAACGCAAATTTTTGATAGAGAAAGATAAGAATCCACAGGATAAATATGGTAATATGGATTGTGAAGATATAAGAATACAGTATGGAGAGTTAAAGGATAAGTTAAGCAAGAACAGCGAGCTAATCGAATTTCGTGATATCGATGACATTAGAGAATGGTACACTGAATTAAAAAATAAATTAATTGATAGCTTAAGTGAGCAAGTTCGTGAGTATTTAAATGAAAAATAAATGTTTGAAAGCCATTTAAATTTTGGAGTGATTTTGGTGGGCGATAAAGATATCAATAATGTGGCTGCAAATAGCAGTATCCATTGGTTTCCGGGGCATATGAGGGCTTCGCAAAGATTGCTTAAAGAGAACCTCTCTCGAGTTGATTTGATGATTGAATTGATAGACGCAAGAATTCCTCGCAGCAGTCGAAATCCGTTTTTTAAAGATATTACTTATAGTAATAAAGCTAGAATTGTTGTTATGAGCAAAGGTGATCTTGCTGATTGTCGCGCAAGTGAGGATTGGGTCAGGCATATAGAAAACACGGAACGCGTCAGGGCTTTGGCTGTTGATTGCAAAAATGCTAAAAGTGTGAAAAATGTTATTTATGTTTTGAAAGAAGTTTTGTTAAATTTTTCGAAAAAGCGTGGCTTAGGGCGATTGATGCGGGCTATGATTGTTGGAATACCCAACGTTGGGAAGTCGACTTTGATCAATTCTTTGGCGAAAAAAAGCAAGGCTCGAGTTGAAAACAGGCCAGGCGTCACCCGAACCGCTCAATGGATTCATCTGGACAGTGGCCTAGACCTTCTAGACACGCCGGGGACTTTGCCCAGCAAATTTGAGAGCCCTGAAGTTGGGCTGAATTTGGCGTATACAGGAGCTATTAAAGACACTGTGTATGACGTTGAGTATGTTGCAATGAATTTGATTGAATATTTGAGCGCAAATTATCCAAAGCAAGTTCAAAACAGGTTTGGCGTTGATTTTTCCGAATTTCCTCGGCCTATTGAAAAGCTAGAGGCGTTTGGGAAGTCAAGGGGAATGCTTCTTAGAGGAGGAGAGATTGATTTAAATCGGGCTGCGCTGGGCCTTTTGGAGGAATATAGATCCGGCAGGCTTGGCAGGATTACGTTAGAAATGCCGCGAGAGTTGAAAAAATGACTGGGAGATCATAATTTATGAATTTATTTGAATTTGATAGAAATTTTAATGCTTGTGTTTTGTGTGGAGTGGATGAGGCGGGAAGAGGGCCTCTGGCTGGGCCGGTCGTTGCTGCTGCGGTTGTTTTGAAGGAAAATGCCCAAAATTTGATTCCTGAAGTCAATGACAGCAAAAAGATTAGCGAAAAAAAGCGTGAAATTTTGTTTGATCGGGTTATTGAAAGTTCGCAAGACTATGGCATTGGGATTGTTGGCGTTGAAGATATCGAAAAACGCAACATTTTGCAGGCAACATTTTTGGCCATGAAACTTGCAATTCAAAATCTTAAAATTCAGCCGGATCTAACTTTGATTGACGGAAACAGGATGCCGGATCTGAAAATAAATGCGAAGTGTGTTGTTAAAGGTGACTCCAAAAGTGCGTCAATTGCAGCGGCTTCAATACTTGCTAAAGTCACGAGGGACAGGATTATGCTCGACTATGACAAGAAATATCCGAACTATGGATTTGGGAAACATAAAGGCTATGGAACCAAAGAACACTATGCGAATATATTGAAATATGGCTCAATCCCGATACACAGCATGAGTTTTTTGAAAAAAATTCGAGACAAAATTTCAACAGTCCAATCGGTAAATGGTCAACTGGGAGAGAAAATATCATATGAATTTCTAAAAAATCATAAATATAATATTATAGCGAAAAATTACAAAAGCGAATATGGAGAAATCGATCTGATCGCGGTTAAAAATTGTTATATATGCTTTATTGAGGTTAAATTTAGGAGCCAAAATTGTGGATATTTGCCAAAAGAGGCGGTTAATGCGTCTAAGCAAAGGAAAATCATCAAGACGGCGATTAGCTTCATGAAGAAGCATCCTTGCCAATATCAGCCGAGGTTTGACGTTGTTGAGGTGGTTAGGAAGGTTTCTGGCGATTTTGAGGCCAGGCATATAGAAAATGCGTTTAGTGTGGGGGATGAATATGAACTTTTTCGATTTGCATTGTGACACTGTTTCCAGGTGCTGTTTTAAGAGCATAATTGGCAAGAAGAGCATCAAGAAGAGCATTTTGAAAAATAATTTTCATATAGACCTTGAGCGAGGAAAATCGGCGTTTGAGAGGTGGGTTCAAACTTTTGCGTTTTGGATGGACGACAAAATTCGGCCTGAGCGGGCATATGAATTATTTTTGAAGCAATATGAATATTTTCAAAAATTTTCTCTTCCTGTGTATAGTGGAAATTTTGATTCGGATTTTTGTGCTGTTTTGATGGTTGAGGGCGGGCTTTTGATTGGAAAGGACATACATAAAATTGATGAATTAAAAAGGAAGAATATAAAAATTTTGACGCTTACCTGGAACCACGAAAACGACATCGCGTCTGGGGCTTTGGATTTGGGAGGACTAAAACCTTTTGGAAAACAGGTTGTTTTGGAGCTTGAAAATCAGAATATTGTCGTTGACGTTTCTCATTTAAATGAAGAATCTTTTTGGGATGTTGCGAGAATTGCGAAAAAGCCCTTCATAGCAACCCATTCTAATGCGCGCAAGGTGTGTGAACATGTTCGAAATCTGAAGGATGATCAGATTAATGAAATAAAAAATTGCAAAGGAATAATAGGTCTGAATTTTTATAAATTGTTTTTGGGAAAGGATTCCAAAGCCGGGATTGGCGCTTTGATTAGGCACATAGACCATTTTTTGAAGTTGGGGTGTGAGGATATTTTGGCGATTGGGAGCGATTTTGACGGCGCGGATATGCCGGATGACATTAAAGACATAACCTCTGTTTTGGACGTTAACCGAGGTTTTTTGAAAAAACATTTATTTGAGTTGAAAGGAATGGCGTCATGTTATATAAAAGCACAAGAAACAAAAATTTAAAGCTTGACTTTTCAAGCGTTATTGTGAAGGGGATATCTGAGGAAGGGGGGTTGTTTGTTCCTGACAAATTTTTGCCTGTTTCTCGCGAGGATTTGGTTATTTTGACTAAAATGGATTATGTTCAAAGGGCCGTTTTCATTTTGAAAAAATTTTTGACTGATTTTACGGATGCTGAGCTGTTTGACTGCGTAAAAAAAGCCTATTCTCCTGAAAAATTTTCATCTGGCGACATAGCTAGGTTAAAATCTTTGTCCGACTCGGTTTTTGTCTTGGAGCTTTGGCATGGGCCAACCTGCGCTTTTAAAGACATGGCTTTGCAGTTGCTTGCGCATTTGCTGAAAAAATCTCTTGAAAAACAGGGCATTGAGAAAAATGTTGCTGTTTTAGTCGCAACATCAGGAGACACTGGCAAGGCCGCTCTTGAGGGCTTCAGGGACGTTGAAGGAACTGGTGTTTTGGTTTTTTATCCTGAAAATGGTGTTTCCAAAATTCAAAAGCTGCAAATGGCGACGCAGCTTGGAAAAAATGTTGATGTTTGCGCAATTGCTGGAAATTTTGACGATGCGCAAAGTGGAGTGAAGAAAATATTCAACAGCGCAAAATGTGTTTGCGCTTTAAAAAAGAGTGGCTATTTGCTTTCAAGCGCGAATTCAATAAACTGGGGGCGGCTTGTTCCTCAAATTGTGTATTATTTTTCTGCCTATTGCGACATGTTAAAAAATTGTCATATACACCTTGGAGAACCGGTTAATATTGCTGTTCCGACGGGAAATTTTGGGAATTTATTGGCGGCCTATTACGCAAAAAAAATGGGACTTCCAGTTAAAAATTTTATATGCGCTTCAAATAAAAACAACATTTTAACAGATTTTATACACACAGGAATATATAATGCAAACAGGAAGTTTTATTCAACAACTTCGCCTTCGATGGATATTTTGATTTCCAGCAATCTGGA
>CADBXQ010000099.1 GCA_902798675.1 Oscillospiraceae bacterium | reverse complement strand
CCGAATTCGATTATTTAACAAATGAATTAAAAATAGTTGACGAAGTGAAATATTCTGATGGTGAACGAGGTTTTGTTAGATGCTACGGCTCGGACGACGTCAGGGAGGGCGTTGCGATTTTGCGTCATGAAGCTGTTGACGTTTCTATAACGGGAAATTCAACCAATCCGACGCGTTTTCAGCATCTAGTCGCCGGAACATACAAAAAGTGGTGTTTGGAAAATGGATTTAAATATTTTTCTGTTGCTTCGGGCGGAGGAACCGGGAGAACACTTCACCCCGACAACATAGCTGCAGGCCCTGCTTCATATGGCTTGACTGACTCTATGGGCAGGATGCATGGAGACGCTCAGTTTGCGGGCTCGTCTTCGGTTCCTGCGCATGTTGAAATGATGGGGCTGATTGGAATGGGCAATAACCCCATGGTTGGGGCAACGGTTGCTTGTGCTGTTTCGGCGTATAAAGCAAATGTTTCGGTTTGAGATCTCGTTTTGGTTTGATAAAAATAAAGGGGTTGCGCCTTGCGACCTTTTTATTTTGTGGATGTCAAGTTTTTATTGTTATGTCACAAATTTACAATAGCTATATAATTAACGCTCAACAGCAGAAAAAATTGGAGGTTTGTGAATTTTGATTGAACTAAGCAACATAAGCAAGATATACAATGGAAATTTTATTTTTAAAAATATTACCTCTAGTATTATAAATGAAGACAGGATTGGCCTCGTTGGAAGCAATGGGGCAGGAAAATCCACCTTGCTAAAGATAATATGCGGCCGGGAACAGCCGGATAGCGGCCAAATTTCAATAAGCGATAAAATTAAAATTGGATATTTAGCTCAAAACAGCGGATTAAAAACGAATAACACGATTATTTCTGAAATGCGCGCGGTTTTTAAAGAAATATTTGACATAAAACGACAAATGGAAGAAATGGAAAAAGAGGCGTCAAAAACCAAGCTTTTGTCTGAAAAATATTCAAATTTGCAAGCAATATATGAACAAAATGATGGATATTCTATTGAATTTAAAATAAAAAACATATTAAATGGCATGGGATTTGAAAATATTCCACTGTCAACAAAAATTAACACTTTAAGCGGTGGTGAAAAAACTCGATTGGCGCTTGCTAAACTGCTGCTTGAGCAACCAAGTTTTTTGGCCTTGGATGAGCCAACGAATCACCTCGACTTTAAAACGCTGGCATGGCTTGAAAATTATATAAATGAAAAATTTACCGGAACTGTTCTACTAGTTTCACACGATAGGTGGTTTTTAGATAAGTGCGTTGACAAAATATGGGAGATTGAAGATAAAACACTACACACATACAAAGGAAATTATTCGAATTATGCCATCTTAAAAAAATCGACATATGAAAAAAATTATAGAGATTATCAAAAACAACAAAAAGAAATCGAAAAATTAAAAGAATATGTTAGCAAAAACAAAGCCCGGGCATCAACTGCAAAATTAGCAAAAAGCAGGCAAAAAATTTTAAATAAGATGGAAATTGTTGAAAAGCCTAATAATATTGAGACTATTCCCAATATAACCTTTGAATTTGATTTAAAACCATACGACAATATACTTGACGTGAAAAACATGAA
Source organism: Oscillospiraceae bacterium (assembly GCA_902798675.1). Taxonomy (GTDB): domain Bacteria; phylum Bacillota; class Clostridia; order Oscillospirales; family Ruminococcaceae; genus RUG12519. The sequence continues at coordinate 2,222 of CADBXQ010000099.1, read as the reverse complement.
TATTACAATTGGTAATTATAATAGCCCTTCAAAAACACTTTTTTCGAATTTGAATTTACATATACACAGAGGAGAAAAGCTTGCTATTATCGGGGAAAATGGCGTTGGGAAATCTTCATTTTTAAAGGCAATTCAAAGCATTATTCCCCACGGCGGACAGGTGAAATGGGGACAAAATGTTAAAATAAGCTACTATAGACAGGACATGTCGAATCTAAACCCCAATCATTCGGCTTTAAATGAGCTGTGGAACCGCAATCCCAAAATTTCTGAGCTGGAAATTCGAAAACAATTGGCAAAAGTGCAAATAATTTCTGAAAATGCTTTGAAAAATGTTGGAAATTTAAGCGGCGGCGAAAAGGCAAGGCTTTGTTTTGCGATAATCATGATGGAAAAGCCAAACGTTATGATATTGGATGAGCCGACAAATCATCTCGACCTCAAGACCAGGGAAGTTTTGGAAAGCGCCCTAATTAAATATGAAGGCACGTTGATCATAGTGTCGCATGACCGATATATGCTTGACTGCGTTCCAACCAAAATCATGAAATTAACCCCAGACAAGGCTGAAATTATTGAGGGAAAATTTTCTGATATAGTTTGGAGCAATGAATTAAATTCGACTAGTCTTGAAAATTTTAGAAAGTCCTCTCCTGCAAGTCAAAATAAGTTTAGAAAAAAACGAGTTGAAAGAGCGAAAAAAAGAGCTATGTCAAAAGAGTTGGAGCAAAAAATATCTGACACAGAGACAAAAATAAAAGAATTGGAAGCGCAAATTGCCTCTCCTGACGCGTATACTGACTACACGCTCATGAATGATAAATGTTTGGAACTTGAAAATGCAAAAAAAGAATATGACGAATATTTTGAAATATGGGCAAATATAACAGAACAAGACGAATAAAAATGTTTTGTTTTGGGTTTTTTATATGTTTTAATTTTGCACATAAAGTGAATTTTAAAAAATTAAAAGATATTTTTATTAAAAGTTTTGATTTTAATGTGTTTTTGGTGTATAATAGTTTGTGATGCAAATATTAGTGGGTATCATCACTATGGGCGTCTTAAATTTTTCAAAAAGATTTGCGTTTTTGGAGGATTGTTTACATGAAAATATATAATACACTCAGTAGAAAAATCGAAGAATTTCACCCCATAAATTCCGAAGAAGTCACAATATATTCTTGCGGTCCAACAGTATATAATTACATTCATATCGGAAATGCTCGTCCAATTATAATTTTTGATTGCTTTAGAAGATATCTTGAATATAGAGGATATAAAGTGAAGTATGTCCAAAATTTTACTGATATTGACGATAAAATAATAAAAAAGGCGAATGAAGAAAACCAAACCGCTGAAATGATTGCCAAAAAATATATGGAAGAATATGAAAAAGATGCTGCTGGACTCGGGGTTAATCCTCCAACAATCGCCCCGAAAGTGACGCAGTCAATCGACATGATCATTAACATGATTGAAAAATTAATATCTGGCAGCCATGCGTATGAAGCGGGCGGTGACGTTTATTTTAAAACTGAGTCGTTTAAAAAATATGGTGTGTTATCTGGGATTCAGATCGAAAATTTATTAGTGGGTCAAAGAATTGAGATTAATTCATTAAAAAAAAGTCCATTGGATTTTGCTCTCTGGAAAGCCTCAAAACCCGGTGAGCCGTATTGGAAATCGCCTTGGGGAAATGGCAGGCCGGGGTGGCACATTGAGTGTTCTGCGATGGCAGTTAATTATTTGGGCAAAACCATCGACATACACTGCGGAGGCCAGGATTTGATATTCCCGCATCATGAAAATGAAATCGCGCAAAGTGAGTGTTCAACAAATGCTAAATTTGCCAACTATTGGATGCATAATGGATATATTAACATAGATAATGAAAAAATGTCTAAATCTAAAGGGAATTTTTTAACAGTGCGAGAAATTGCTGAAAAACACGGATATTCTCCAATAAGGTATATGATGCTTCAGGCTCACTATAAAACGCCAATCAACTATTCTGACGAGATGATTGACCAATGCAAGGCCTCTTTAAACAGGATTTTGACCTTTAAAGAAAATCTGGAATTTTCAATCAGTAGGTCAAATTCAGGGACAATTTCGAAAAAAGATGAACAAACCATAAAAAAATATAAAGACGACTTTATTCGAGTCATGGATAATGATTTCAACACAGCGGATGGAATCTCGATAATTTTCGAATTTAT
>CADBXQ010000098.1 GCA_902798675.1 Oscillospiraceae bacterium | reverse complement strand
TTTAGGAGGATATATATTGGGAATTCGTTTAATTGGAGCTGGGATGTATCTGCCGGAATTGGTTGTTGATAATGAAGATTTTGCAAAAATTGTCGAAACTTCAGACGAGTGGATAACAAAAAGAACCGGGATAAAACGACGCCACATTTCTCAAGGCGAATATACATGGGCTATGGGATTAAAAGCCGCCAAAGACGCGATTAAAAACGCAAAAATAACCCCGCTTGATCTGGACATGATCATCTTCACAACCGTCAATGCTGATTTTGCATACCCTTCTATGTCAAACGTCATTCAAGGGAAGTTGGGCGCAAGCAATGCATTCGGAATAGACATATGCTGTGCGTGCGCGGGATTTGTTTATGGGCTGGACATGGCTCAAAGATATATTGACACTGACGAAAATATTAAAACTGTTTTGGTTGTTTCTTCTGAAAACATGACTAAATCTGTCGACTATTCCGACCGCTCAACCTGTGTTTTATTTGGAGATGGAGCTGGAGCTGTTGTTGCTCAAAGCAGCAGCCAAAAAGCATATTCATATCTTGGAGCCGATGGAACTCGAGCTGAGCTTTTATATGCGCATCTATATCCTTCCGGCAACGCATTCACCACAAAAGAACAGGCCCAAGAAAACTCAAAAATTTTCCCAAACCAAACAGGCCGATATATGTATATGAACGGAAAAGAAGTCTATAAATTCGCGGTTAATGCCATGCCGATTGCTATGGAAAAAGCCTGTCAGAAAGCTGGAATTTCCCCAAAAGATCTTGACTATATTATCCCTCATCAAGCCAACATCAGGATCATAGAAACTGCGATGAAAAAGATGGGAGTTGACAAAAGCAAAGTATATGTTAATATACAAGAAACTGGAAACATATCTTCCGCCTGCATCCCGGTTTGTCTTGCGCAATTGTTTGAACAAAAAAAGCTTTCTCCTGGCGACAGGATTGGAATGGTTGGCTTAGGCGCTGGCCTGATTTATGGAGCAATAGTTATAACAGTTTGATATATTTTCATTTAGGAGGAATTTTTCAATATGAATTCTAGAAAAACTGCGCTAGTCACCGGATCATCTCGGGGAATAGGGGCCGCGATTGCTAAAAGACTCGCAAAAGATGGATTTAATGTTGCGGTCAACTGCAGCAGCGAAAGTTCTGCAAATGATCAAGGAAGTTTGGTTGTCAAAGAGTGCAAAACTTTTGGAATTGAGGCCGAGTGTTTTGTTGCGGATGTTTCGAAATATGATCAATGTTCGAATATGGTTGACAGCATCATAAAAAAATTCGGTTCTATAGATGTTTTAGTCAACAACGCCGGAATAATTCGAGATAGTCTTTTAATCAGGATGTCGGAAGAAAATTTTGATCTGGTCACGCAAATTAACTATAAAAGCGTTTTTAACATGACCAAATTGGTTGGAAAATTGATGATGAAGCAAAAAAGCGGCAGGATCGTGAATGTTTCATCAGTTGCGGGAATTTCTGGTAATATTGGGCAATTTAATTACTCTGCGTCTAAAGCGGGGATAATCGGAATGACAAAAACAGCGGCAAAAGAGCTTGGGCTTCGGGGAATTTTGGTCAACGCTGTTGCGCCAGGTTTTATCGAGACTGACATGACAAACGGTCTTTCGGAGGATTTAAAAGAAAAAATTAAAGCGCAAATTTCAATTAAAAGGATTGGAGATCCGAGCGAGGTCGCAGGGGTTGTCAGCTTCCTTTGCGGGCCGGATTCATCGTATATTAACGGTCAGGTCATTGTCGTTGATGGATGTCTTGCAATTTGAATTTTGCGCATTTTTGCTTATATGTCGATAATTTTTGGAGGTATAAAACATGAAAAAAAGACGTGTCGTGGTGACGGGCATGGGAATAAAAAGTTCGATCGGAAACGATTTAAAGGCCTATTGGAGCAGCTTAAAAAATGGAATTCACGGTATACGTCCCATCGAATTCATAGATACAAAAGACCTTGAGGTTAAAGTCGCTTCATATGACTATGATTTTGATCCAACGTCATATTTTGACAAAAAAACCGTTCGAAAAACCGATAGATTTTGCCAGCTTGCTCTTGCTGCCTCGAAAGATGCGCTTGACGGCCAGGATTTGCTTGAGGTTCACGATCCCTTTCGCGTTGGCGTCATCTTCAGCAGCGGAATTGGCGGAATTGGAACGGTTGAAAAAGAACACTCAAAATGGCTCGAAAAAGGGCCAGGAAGGGTTTCGGTTTTTTTAATTCCAATGATGATTTCAAACATAGCTGCGGGCATGATTTCAATAGACGCGGGCTTTAGAGGCGATAATATGGACATCACCACCGCCTGCACATCTTCAACTAATGCGATCGGCGAAGCGTTTCGAAAAATCAGAGATGGATATTTGGATGCGTGCGTTGCGGGGGGATCTGAAGCTGGAATCAGCGGCCTGACAATCGCGGGATTTAGCAATATGAAAGCTTTAACCAAAGCCTCCGACCCAGACAGGGCGTCAATTCCGTTCGACAAGCAAAGAAGCGGCTTTGTTATTGGCGAAGGGGCGGCTGCTCTGGTTTTGGAAGAGCTTGAATTTGCAAAGGCAAGAAAAGCTAAAATATATGCTGAAATTTTGGGATATGGCGCAACTGCAGACGCATATCATATAACAAGCCCGGATCCAACAGCAAAAAGCCCCGCAAAATCAATTTCAAACGCAATTCAAGACGCGGGAGTTACTCCCAGTGACATAGACTATATCAACGCCCATGGAACTTCAACCGGCCCTAACGATCGAATCAGCATGCCTATAATCTGATGATGTCCTCAACCAAATCCATGACTGGCCATATGCTGGGAGCGGCGGGGGCAGCTGAAGCTGTTGCGACGATTTTGGCGCTAAAATTTGGGATTGTCCCTCCAACGATTGGATATTTACATAAAGACGAGGAGTGTGATCTGGATTATGTGACTGAAGGGGCTCGAGAAAAGCCCATAAAATATGCCCTGTCAAATTCGCTTGGTTTTGGGGGCCATAACGCAACAATTTGCTTTAAAAAATTTGAAGATTAAAGGGAGGAAAAAGATATGAATGATTTTAATTTTGAGACTAAAACAATTGATTATTTAATAGACCGTGTTGAAAAATCCAAAATAACTAAATTAAAAATTTCATGCCAAGATTTTGAAATTGTCATAGAATCTAATCCTTTTAAAAATAAAGCCTGCCATGTTGTTGAGCCTGCTAGGCCCGAAGTTGCCGATATATCCGACCTTGACGAGGGCCAGTCAATTGAAGATTCAAATCAAAATGTCGTTCGGGCTCCAATCGTTGGAACATTCTATAGCACTCCAGCTCCAGGGAAGCCGCCGTTTGTTAGCGTTGGTGATAAAATAAATAAGGGCGATGTGATATATATAATAGAATCTATGAAATTGATGAATGAAGTTAAGAGCGAATTTAGCGGAACTTTGAAAGAGATTTTGGTTGAATCCGGCCAGAGCGTTGAATATGGCCAACCGATAATGATCATAGAATGAGCGCGTTAAGAAAGCTGCTGAAAAACGAGAGGTGTTATTTAAATATATGTCTTTGATGAATATAGAACAGATTAAGCAAATTATTCCACACAGAGAACCTTTTTTGCTTATAGACGAAATTGTTGAACTTGAACCCGGAAAAAGGGTTTTTGCAAGGAAACATTTAAAGCAAGACGAATCCTGGTTTAGGGGCCACTTTCCAGGGAAGCCAATTCAGCCGGGAGTTTTAACGGTTGAGATGCTTGCGCAAGCGGGGGCGGTTTGTTTGCTGTCTGCTCCTGAAAACAAAGGAAAAATTGCGTTTTTTGGTGGAATAGACAAGGCTCGATTTAAAAGGCCAATTTTGCCGGGGGATGTCGTGGATTTGAAGGTTGAAATAATAAAAGTTAAAGGGGCTTTCGGGCGTGCAAAGGCGATTGCAACGATTTGCGAGAAAAAAGCAGTCGTTGCTGAGATTATGTTTGCTCTTGAAAAATAGTGGCAAAAACTCATTTAAAGGAGTAATATATTAATGTTTGGAAAAGTGCTGATTGCAAACAGGGGCGAAATAGCTGTTAGGATTATTCACGCTTGCAGGGAGCTTGGAATTTCAACTGTTGCGATATATTCAGAAGCAGACAAAGAATCTTTACACGCACAAATTGCAGATGAAGCTGTTTGCATTGGGCCAGCAAAACCAAAAGACAGCTATTTAAACGTCGAGTCAATCATTTCGGCCTGTGAAATAACCGGGGCGGATGCTGTTCATCCCGGGTTTGGTTTTTTGTCTGAAAACAGCGGATTTGCTAAAATGTGCGATATGTGTGGACTGGAATTCATTGGGCCTTCGGCTTTGGCCATGGAAAGCTTAGGCGACAAAGCAAGCGCCCGGCGCGTCATGAAAGAAGCTGGAGTCCCTGTGATTCCCGGGTCTGAAGGCTTGATTTTAGACCTAAACCACGCTTTGAAGGTTTCTGATGAAATAGGTTATCCTGTTATGGTTAAAGCAACAGCTGGAGGCGGCGGAAGGGGAATTCGCCTTGTTAATTCCCCAAAAGATCTCGAGTCCGCAATCCTTGCAGCCCAAACCGAAGCAGAGTCTTTTTTTGGGAATTCCGGAGTATATCTCGAAAAATTTATTGAAAATCCAAGACATGTTGAAATCCAGATTATTGCCGATAAATATGGAAATGTTGTTCATTTAGGAGAAAGAGACTGTTCGATTCAAAGGAGAAATCAAAAGCTGATTGAAGAAGCGCCAAGCCCTGCGGTTAGCGAAGCTGTTCGAGAAAAGATGGGAAGGGCCGCAATTTTGGCTGCAAAAGCAAGTCAGTACTATAATGCCGGGACAGTTGAATTTTTGTTTGACAAAGATGACAATTTTTATTTTATGGAGATGAACACAAGGCTTCAGGTTGAGCATGGGATAACTGAACTTGTGACTGATGTAGATATTGTTAAAAATCAAATCAAGATTGCAGATTCGCAAAAGTTGGATATTTCTCAGGATGACGTAAAAATCAACGGCCATGCAATAGAATGCAGGATAAATGCGGAAATTCCCGAAAAAGGTTTCATGCCTGTTCCCGGGCAGATAAAGGGGCTATATGTTCCCTGTGGAAATGGAGTTCGGGTTGACAGTTGTGTATATCCAGGATATACCGTGACGCCCCACTATGACAGCATGATCGCCAAGGTCATGACCCACGCTAAAACGCGAGATGAAGCAATAGCAAAAATGCGTTGGGCGCTTGCTGAGTTCATTGTTGAGGGAATTTCAACCAACATAGACTTTCACTTGTCTTTGCTTCGAAACGAAGATTTTAGGCGAGGAAATGTTGACATTGGTTTTTTAGGCAGGCTTGGATATTGAGCCTAAAAATATGTTGGTTTGTTGACTTATATTTGATTTACTACACGTTTTTTTAGTATTGAATTTAGGTTATTTTTGTCCCCTCAATCCTTCTTTCTAAAAATATCAGAATTTGATTATAAAAAACATTTCAAATCAGACTGCCCTCAAGATAATTTTGCAAAAAACGATGATAAAGCCGCTTAAAACGCCGCCCGCTCACCATAAACTGCGCAAGTTAAACCTGACTTAAACTTCCCGGTTCTTTCAAAGCGCCGGTAATAAGCCAAGGTTAAAAAGAGTGAGCGCGTTGCGGAAGCCTTCCTACCGCTTGTTGAGGACGGCTTGAAAGGGTCAGGAGGCTCGGAAAGGTTTAATATTACAGTTAGTTGTGAGATGGCGGCGCTTAATTGGCTTTTGTGTTGTTTTTTAGGGTCAAGTCAAGGATATACGACATAGACAGAAATTTTAGATAAAGAGTTGGAATTTTAAAAAATTTGGCTTGGGGACAAATATAACCAAATCTAATCATAAAATATAAAGTCAAAAATATGTTGGTTTATATTGACAAAATGATAAAATTGTGATATATTCAACATGACATTAGCGTTTTGCTTTTTTCAAAAGGGGTGTGGTGTTTTTTTATGATGAAAGACTTGTTTAAGGTGGTTCGGTCGCGAATTGGAAGAGACATCCAAAACCCCGGAAAAAACAAGCTGAATGTTCCGCCGGGGTTGCTTTTTAAATGCCCAAGATGCCAAAGCGCAATTTTTAAAGAAGAATTTGAGCTCGCCGGAAGAATATGCACAAAATGTGGATATCATTCTCGTTTAACAGCGTTGCAGCGCCTGGAAATAACAGCTGACAAAGGAAGTTTTATTGAATATGATCAAGGCCTTTCAAGCGTCAACCCAATAAATTTCCCGGGCTATGAAGAAAAAGTCAAGTCTTTGATTCAAAAAACAGGCCTTAAAGAGGCAATAATAACGGGAGAGTGTAAAATCCGGGGAGAGCAATGCGTCATTGGGATCATGGATTCCCACTTTATGATGGCTTCTATGGGGTCTGTTGTTGGCGAAAAGATTGCGCGGGCGTTTGAGAGGGCAATCGATAAAAAATTGCCTGTTGTTTTATTCACAGCAAGCGGTGGAGCGAGGATGCAGGAAGGGATTGTTTCGCTGATGCAGATGGCAAAAACTTCTGGAGCGGTTGCTCTTCATTCAGAAGCCGGCCTTTTTTACTGCACTGTTCTCACAGATCCAACAACCGGCGG
>CADBXQ010000097.1 GCA_902798675.1 Oscillospiraceae bacterium | reverse complement strand
TGAAAAGGCCGGATATGACTATGACGTTGAGCCTGAAATAGTCAACATGTATTTTAACACCCGGGAATATGGAGATTTTTCGATTCCTGCGGGAATGTATGACGCTTTGAGGCTAAAAATAGGAAAGGCCCAGGGACGCAATTGGTGGTGTGTCCTGGTTCCGTCTTTGTGTGTTCCTGCGGCGGATGCAACTTCTGGGGAAAAGCTTGAGGACGTTTTAAATTGTGAGCAACAAGAGCTGATTAAAACCGGAAGCAAGTCCGAGGTCAGGTTTGCTGTGGTTGAGCTATATGAATATCTAAAAAGCCTATTTGTCTAGGTTTTTTTGGGCCTGTTGCGATAAATATGCGTTAATAAAATCGTCAAGATCACCGTCCATAACAGCGGATATGTTTCCGTTTTCAAAATTCGTTCTGTGGTCTTTAACAAGCGTATATGGCATAAAAACATACGACCGGATCTGCGAGCCCCAAGCGATTTCTTTTTGGTCTCCTTTTATATCCTCGATTTTTTCCAGATGTTCTCTTTCCTTAATTTCGATCAGCTTGGATTTTAACATTTTCATAGCGGTTGTTCTGTTTTGAAGTTGGCTGCGTTCATTTTGACAGGATGTCACTATTCCGGTTGGAATGTGGGTTAATCTGACAGCTGAGGAGGTTTTGTTGACGTGTTGGCCGCCTGCCCCGCTAGATCTAAAAACGTCCATTTTTATGTCTTCATCGCGAATTTCAATGTCGATTGTTTCGTCTATTTCGGGCAAAACCTCTGCTGAAGCGAAGGATGTGTGGCGCCTGCCGGAAGCGTCAAATGGAGAGACTCGAACAAGCCTGTGGACCCCGGACTCGGATTTTAAATATCCATATGCATTTTGACCTTCAATCAGGATGGATATGCTTTTAATTCCCGCCTCGTCTCCCGCTATATAGTCCAACGTTTTTGTCTTGAAGTTGTGGCGTTCAGCCCATCTGGAATACATTCTAAACAGCATTTCAACCCAGTCCATCGCCTCGGTTCCGCCAGCGCCTGCATGAAGCGTTATGATTGCATTTTTTGAGTCATATTCGCCGCTGAGCAGGGTTTGAAGGGTCTGCTCTTTGATTTCCCGTTCAACTTCTTTCAAAGCTTTTTCGAGGTCGTTTGCCAAAGAATCGTCATTTTCTTCAATGAGCATGTCAATCATGGTTTCACAGTCTTCGGCCATGTTTGAAAGGTGTTTAAATTTGCTGATTTTGCTTTTCAAATGGTTGCTTTTTTGCATAATTTTTTGAGCATTATCCATATCCTCCCAAAAGTTTGGAGCAGCCGCTTGATTTTCAAATTTTTCAACCTGTTTTTCAAGTGAATTAATATTTAATGAATTATTTAATTTATCAATTAATGGTTTATATTCGGATATTTTAATTTTGCATTCTTGAATTTCAAACTCGTTCATATCTTGATTCATTCTCCTTTTAAAAAATTTTTCACACCTATAATTATATTATTTTATTGCTTAAAAATCAACAGCAGAAGTTTACAAAATTTTTTTAAAAAGAAGCGATTGAAGGAACAAATATAACCCAAAATACAATATGTGCATATTAAACAATCGACCGAACAAAATCCAGGTTAAAATTGTCGATCATCTCAAAAGATTTTCCAACGCCATTTATGACGCAATCCGTGGGCCTATCCGCCAGGCGCGCTTTAACGCCAATTTTTTCCGAAACCAGCTCAGGAAGGCCGTCAATCAAACTTCCCCCTCCCGTGAGCAAAATCCCATTTTCATATATATCCGCCGCAATTTCGGGAGGCGCTTCCCCAACAGCCTCCTTGATGTTTTCTACTATGCACTCTATCGACTCTTTCAATTGATCAAAAATATCACATTGAGTAATAACGACGCTTTTTGGCAAACCAGTAGCTATATCTTTCCCGCTCAGTTTATATTTTACAGAATTATTCGGCAATTTAACAGTTGCGATTTTTATTTTCACTCTTTCAGCAGTTTTCATCCCAATTAATAGATTATGACAATTAGCAATATTTTTTAGAATGATGCCATCTATATTTTGCCCGCCGGCTTTAATCGACCTGCTAACAACAACTCCATTAAACGTCAACAGGCTGATGTCAGTCGTTCCTCCGCCGATATTAACGATCATAACGCCATTTGTTCTCAAAATGTCTATGCCCGCTCCAAGCCCTGAAGCAACGGACTCTTCAATCAAAAAAACCTTTCCACATCCAGATAAAAGCGCGGTTTCCGCCAAAGCTTTAATTTGAACATCTGTCATTAAGCCGTGAAAACATATACATACTCGAGATTTTTTGATTGATTTCTTTAAAACTCGAGATAGAAGTTCTTTTATCATCAGTCTGTTTAATTCATGATCAACTATCACGCCCATGCAAACCGGATGTTTAACGATGATGGATTCGGGCGTTTTTCCAATCATTTCATAGGCTTTTTCGCCAATTTCAAACAATTTGCCAGTCTTTTTTTTAATTGCAACAACAGATGGCTCACTCAAAACAACGCCTCTATCTTTAACAAAAATTTTAACATTGGTTGTCCCTAAATCGATTCCAATATCAAATTTTGACATATAAACACCTCTTAAATCGATAAAAATATCATTAAGAGTATTATATGCAAAAAAATGAAAATTTTTTATACTAAGCGAACTTATTTGTAAAATTTAACATCCCAATTTTTGCCCCCAGAATAGCACTTGGCAAACGCTCCATTCGAAATCGCAAAAGCAACAGCATATACATTTCTTGCTCCAGATTTTTTACACGCCTTAGCCACTTCATCAATTGTTGATCCACTAGTGATTATATCATCACAAATTAATATATTCAAATTATTCAGCTTTTTTGGACTTGCAGAAAAACAATCATTTAAATTGGACAGCCTTTTTGAAAAATCACATTCATGTTGAAATTTAGTGTCTCTAATCTTGCTAACCGCATGGCGCTGATATCTAATATTTAATAATCCAGACATATATTTTGCAAGCAAGTCGGATGTGTTATATTTTTTCTTTGTATCAAAAGACGGAACAGAAATTATCATATCCGAATAAAATAAATCGCAATTGGCCATAAAATATCCAAAACTTTCACAATAATTTCGACGCTTTTCAAACTTAAAATTATGAACAGCATCTCTAACAATATCGTCATACACAAAAGGCGCGGTGAATGCATCACAAAATTCAGTCGATCCTATGTTTTTATTAACAAATTTTTTCAACTCATTCGAACATATCTCGCAACATATATTATTATTAGTCTTAATGCCGCAATATGGACAAAAATAAACGTTTTCTTTAAACAATTTTCATCCCCCCGTCAAACATCTTTTGCAATAAATTCCCGAAGTCCAGTATATCTATAGTTAACGCTGATTTGACGAGACATTTGAGCAACAGTTTGAGCAAGTCCAACCAAAATCAAATTTTCCCGAGCCCTTGTGATTGCGGTGTATATCAAATTTCTGTTGTAAAACTCCGTGCTTTTGTTCAAAACAGGAATTATAACACACCTAAACTCATTTCCCTGGCTTTTATGAACGGTTATTGCATAGGCTAGCTCGATTTCCTTTGCCATATCAAAAGTGTATTGCGCAATTTTTCCGTCAAAATCAACAAAAAATGTCCTGTTTATCATGTTAATTTTGGTGATAATTCCTATATCGCCATTGAATATTCCATTTCCCTTCTCGCTTCCATCCTCCCAGTCTATGTCATAATTATTCCTGATTTGCATAATCTTGTCACCTTCACGGAAGGTGTATAGACCAAAAGCAAACTGCGCTCTAGAAGACTTTTTCGGATTAACCACTTTTTGTATTTCATTATTTAAATTCAC
>CADBXQ010000096.1 GCA_902798675.1 Oscillospiraceae bacterium | reverse complement strand
ATCTTGGGGGATTGGTTGGTTGAAAATTATTCGGCCAACAGTTGTTTTTATCATTTTGCTGCGCTTTTTGCCATCAACAGTCCTAAAGGCCCTGACATTTATTATGGCGTGGAGGCAAATGTCGCCTTCGCTATATGCCATAATTGCTTCGTTGAAATCGCGAAAAGTTTTCCCTTCGCCTTTTTCGCCTTCTTTAACAATTGTTAGGTAGTATGACCCTAAAACCATATCCTGAGTTGGAACTGTGACTGGTTTTCCATCAGAAGGCTTTAGCAAATTATTCGCTGCAAGCATCAAAAACCTAGCCTCAGCCTGCGCTTCAGCAGACAAAGGAACGTGAACCGCCATTTGGTCTCCGTCAAAGTCGGCGTTATATGCAGTGCAGACAAGGGGATGGAGCTTTAGGGCTTTTCCTTCAACCAAAACCGGCTCAAAAGCTTGAATTCCAAGGCGGTGGAGGGTTGGAGCGCGGTTTAGCAAAACAGGGTGGCCTTTAATGACGGTTTCTAAACAGTCCCAAACCTCAGTTTTTCCTCGATCAACCATTTTACGGGCGCTTTTTATGTTTGAAGCAATCGAATTCTCAACTAATTTTTTCATAACAAACGGTTTGAAAAGCTCCAAAGCCATCTCTTTTGGGAGCCCGCATTGATACATTTTAAGCTCAGGACCAACGACAATAACCGAACGCCCAGAGTAGTCAACACGTTTTCCAAGCAAATTCTGGCGAAAACGCCCCTGCTTTCCTTTGAGCATATCCGACAGCGACTTAAGAGGCCTGTTGTTTGCGCCAGTGACAGCCCTGCCCCTTCTTCCGTTGTCGATTAAAGCGTCAACAGCTTCCTGAAGCATGCGCTTTTCATTTCGGACGATTATGTCGGGAGCGTGAAGCTCCAAAAGGCGCCGAAGCCTGTTGTTTCGGTTGATAACCCTTCGATATAGTTCGTTTAGGTCGGAAGTTGCAAACCTGCCTCCATCCAGCTGAACCATAGGACGAATATCCGGCGGAACGACTGGAATAACGTCCAAAATCATCCACTCCGGTCTGTTGCCGCTGATTGACAAAGCTTTTGCAACGTCATATCTTCGGATGGCTTTGATCCTTTTTTGGCCGGTTGAATTTCTGATTTCCTCTCGAAGTTCAAGAAGCAGCTTTTTTAAGTCTATGTTTTTAAGAAGCTCTTTGATCGCCTCGGCGCCCATTTTTGCTGTGAAATCGTCTTCATATCGTTCATACATATCATCATATTCTTTTTCGCTTAGGATCTGGCCGCGCTCTAAAATGGTGTCGCCCGGATCTATGACGATATATTTAACGAAATATAAAACTTCCTCAAGCCTGCGCGGAGAAATGTCTAAAAGAAGGCCCATTCGAGAGGGAATGCCTTTAAAATACCAGATATGGGACACAGGGGCAGCAAGCTCAATTCGCCCCATACGCTCACGTCTTACGCTGGAACGCGTGACTTCAACTCCGCATCTTTCGCAAATTTTTCCTTTATATCGGATTCTTTTATATTTTCCACAGTTGCATTCCCAGTCTTTGGTTGGGCCAAAAATGCGCTCGCAAAACAACCCGTCTTTTTCAGGCTTTAATGTTCTATAGTTTATGGTTTCGGGTTTAGTCACTTCCCCGCAAGACCACTTTCGAATTTTTTCTGGTGAAGCCAAATCTATTTTTATTGAATTGAAAATATTAAACTCCATATAGAGTCCTCCTAGACAATATTATAACTAAACTAAAATAAACAAATCATCTCATTTATCTTATATCTTGGCCACCATCCATATCAAGACCCAAGCCTGCGTTTGAATATTGCCCCGATTCCAGACCACTTGCTCCGGTTAAAACGCTCTGCTGGGCCTGATTTGAAAGCCCCATATCGTCGTCAGATTCAAGAGTTTCTTTTAAGTCAATTTCGTTATTATTGTCGTCTAAAATTTTAACGTCAAGAGCAAGAGACTGGAGCTCTTTAATTAGGACGCGAAATGCTTCTGGAGCTCCGGGTTGGGGGATGTTTTTGCCTTTAACAATTGCTTCATATGTTTTAACCCTGCCGGCGATGTCGTCGGATTTAACTGTTAGGATTTCTTGAAGTGTATATGCAGCTCCGTATGCTTCCAATGCCCAAACTTCCATTTCTCCAAACCTCTGCCCGCCAAACTGAGCTTTTCCGCCAAGAGGTTGCTGGGTGACGAGAGAATATGGCCCTGTAGACCGAGCGTGTATTTTATCGTCAACCAAGTGGTGTAGCTTTAGAAAATACATATATCCGACTGTGACTGGGTTATCGAAAGCCTCGCCAGTCCTTCCGTCATATAAAATCGTCTTGCCGTCTTCTCGAAGTCCGGCCTCCTTCAAAAGATCCCTAACGTCAGATTCTCTTGCGCCATCAAAAACAGGAGTTGCGACTTTAAGGCCAAGAGTTTTAGCAGCCATGCCAAGATGAACCTCCAAAACCTGGCCTATGTTCATTCTAGAAGGAACGCCCAAGGGGTTAAGGACAATGTCAAGCGGCCGCCCATCCGGTAAAAAGGGCATGTCTTCCTGAGGCAATATTCTTGAAACAACGCCTTTATTTCCATGTCGCCCTGCCATTTTGTCGCCAACGCTAATTTTGCGCTTTTGAATTATATAGCAACGAACAATCATGTTGACTCCGGGCGAAAGCTCATCCGAATTTTCGCGTGTGAAGACGTTGACTTCTTTAATTATTCCATATTCTCCATGAGGAACACGAAGCGAAGTGTCGCGGACTTCTCTTGCTTTTTCTCCAAATATTGCTCGCAAAAGCCGTTCTTCGGAGGTCAGCTCAGTTTCGCCTTTTGGAGTGACTTTTCCAACCAAAATGTCGCCAGCCCGAACTTCAGCGCCAACTCGAATTATCCCATTTTCATCAAGATTTTTCAAAGAGTCTTCTCCAACGTTTGGAATTTCTGTCGTTATTTCTTCTGGGCCAAGCTTTGTGTCTCTGGATATGCAGTCATATTTTTCAATGTGTATAGATGTGTATACGTCATCTCGAACGATCTTTTCATTGATTAAAACAGCGTCTTCATAGTTATATCCTTCCCATGTCATAAAGCCAATTAAAACATTTTTTCCAAGGCTGATCTCCCCTTGATCGGTTGCTGGGCCATCCGCAATAACTTGGCCTTTTTTTACCTTTTCGCCTTTTTGGACGATTGGCTTTTGATTGACGCATGTGCTTTGGTTTGAACGAGCAAATTTTATTAATTCATATTTGTGTTGTTTATTTTCGTCATCAGTGATAATAATTTTGTCTCCGGACAGATATGTGACTTCTCCGTCAACTTCCGACCGAACCGCAACGCCCGAATCAACCGCTGCTTTATATTCTATTCCCGTTCCAACAATTGGGGCTTCGGTTTTTAGCAAAGGAACCGCTTGACGCTGCATGTTTGCTCCCATTAAAGCACGGTTAGCGTCATCATTTTCCAAAAAAGGAATCATAGCAGTTGCAATGGAAACAACCATCTTCGGCGAAACATCCATAAAATCGACAGATTCCCGCTCTATTTCAAGTATCTGATCACGGTATCTCGCGTTAACCCTCGGACGCTCAAATTGATTGTCTTTTGTCAGCGGTTCATTTGCCTGCGCAATAACATAGTCATCTTCAACATCAGCCGTCATATATATGACTTCCTCCGTCACCCGACCTGTTTTTTTGTCAACGCGCCTGTATGGAGCTTCGATAAATCCATATTTGTTTAGCCTTGCAAAAGACGCAAGATAGGATATAAGGCCAATGTTTGGACCCTCAGGAGTTTCTATAGGACACATTCTTCCATAGTGAGAATAGTGAACATCGCGGACTTCAAACCCAGCTCGATCACGCGACAGCCCGCCCGGACCAAGCGCAGAAAGACGGCGTTTGTGGGTTAATTCTGCTAGAGGGTTGGTTTGATCCATAAACTGCGAAAGC
>CADBXQ010000095.1 GCA_902798675.1 Oscillospiraceae bacterium | reverse complement strand
ATATTTTGTCAAAATTATGGAGGTAATTACTATGAGTAATAAATTTAAACTGAAAAAGAAACTAGTGTCAATCGCCCTTGCTCTTGTTTTGGCTGCCCAACCTTTGGCAAGTCTACCAATGAATGTTTTTGCTGGGACGGGGGAAAACGGCATGCTAACGGCGCCGCTTAAAGCTGATTTGAAAGAATTAAACCATGGTCAACAGGTTTCATCTAAGTATATTGTCCAAAAATCGGTTGATTTTTCAGATAAGAATGTGCTGAGTGGTAGAGTTGTTCAGGCGCCGGGGATTGTGTATGCTAAAGAGAAAGTTGGCAACTCAATGAGAGATGTCTATATCATTGCAGACATCAATGGAATGTTAAACGCCGCCAGCGTTGCCGCCCAAGTCGCCAAAGCCGCCTCCGAGGCCTCATACTACCCCACCAACGCCGCCTGGGGAGCCGCCCTAGCCGTCCGAGCCGCCAAAGCCACCAATGCCGACGCCGACAAAGCCGCCTGGGTCACCGCCGACGCCGCCCTAGCCGCCGACGCCAACGACGCCGGCATAGTAGGCAGCGATATAGGTTGGTACAACGCCTGTGAATCAAACGTCGATAGGGTTGTTAGCGCACTCGTTGCGAACTATAAAGAAGAGATGAACTCATCAAAACGAGCTTGGCTCAACGCCGCCTATGCTGCTGTGAAAGTTGTTAAAAAAATGAGTGATGGAAAAGAGCTTGATCTGGAGGCCAAATTAAAAATTGCCTATATGGCATATCGGGTTGCTGAAGCTGTTTGGATTTTTTTAGACAGTAATCCAACCAAGCTTGAGGAATGCAAAAAAAACGCCGATGCATTGCAAAAAGTGATTGATAGAATGTATAGTGATAAGGTTGGGGACATTGAAGCGCAAGCAGAAAAAGCACAAGGTTAAAATTAATGGCTGTTTATCATGATTTTTGATTTCAAGCGGGAAGGATGCTTTCTTTCCCGCTTGGGGTCGTTTTTTTTTTGGCGCAGGGTTTTTCTAGTAAAGAGTCGGATGCTTTAAGGAGGGAGGGGGAGGGGACAAATATAACCCAAATCCAAAAATATGAGTGATGATGAAAAAATTAAATCATGGATAAAATCAGACGGAAAAAATATTTAAATTTGCTCAAATATACGACGGCTCATGTCTGGCTTTGATAACGTCAGTCATATATTTATTATTTAGTTGGTTATATCTTGTTATATGCAAAATAACCCCCACTGTGTATTATAAAATTGTTAGTGGGGCAAAAAAACCAGGGATTTTACATTCTATATGAGAGACATTTTTGAACTTGTTAATTTGAAATAATTGTGATATAATCAGATAGAGAGTTGTTGCATTGGAGGAAAAATATGAAACGAATCTGGAATATTATAACTAGAAAAATGTTTGTTGCAGCAGTGTTATTTCTTCTAGAGATAATATTATTAATATTCATGATTTTTATTTTGGGGACTTTGTCTATTTTTTTTGGAATCCTTTTATATATTTTCAGTTTATTGACGGTTCTTTTGGTTAACAACAGTTCTAACAACCCGGCGTATAAAGTGTCCTGGATAAACAGCATAATTTTTATTCCGTTTGCCGGGGCCATACTCTACATTATTTTCGGGAAACACCACACAACCAAAAACATGAAAGCTCGCTTTAATAGGGTTGATAAAAACGGGCGTGAATGCTTGCTTCAAATGCGGAATATTACTCAAAAGGTTGATATTGATTGTAATTACAGGCAAATTATTGACTGGATATGGAAAGTTTCGAAACAGTCTTCATATACCAACACTTTAACTGAATTTTTAAGCCCTGGCGAGGTTTATTTCAAAAGATTGATTAAAGATTTAAAATGTGCAAAAAAAAATATTTTTATGGAATTTTTTATAATATGTCCGGGAAAAATGTGGGGAGAAATTGTCGATATTTTGGTTGAAAAAGCCAAGGAGGGGGTTGATGTTCGATTGATTTACGATGACCTTGGAACGCTGCCTTTTTTGCCTGCGGACTATCCGGAATATATGGAAAAATTAGGAATAAAGACAAAAGTTTTCAACATAATCAAGCCCAGGCTGGACGCGTTCATGAATAATAGAGATCATCGAAAAATAGTCGTTATAGACGGAAATATTTCATATACCGGTGGGGCTAATTTGGCGGACGAATATATAAATGAGGTTGAGCGCTTTGGATATTGGCAGGATTGCGGGATTCGTCTTGAAGGGGAAGCGACCGCAAGTTTTAGTGTTTTATTTTTGAGAATGTGGTATTATTTATCAAATGACGAAATATTTTATTCAGAGTATATGCCAACAAAAAAGGTTGAAGCGTCGGGGGTTGTTGTTCCTTTTGGTGATAATCCCATTCGAGAACACCATTTGCATGATTCGATATATTTGAAAATAATAGCCTGTGCTAGAAAATATATATATATTCAAACGCCATATCTTGTCATGGATTATGAGCTGACAAAAGCGCTGATTTTCGCCGCAGAGAGCGGGGTTGAGGTTTGCATAATCACCCCCAAAATTCCGGATAAATTTTATGTTCATGTCATGACTAGGAGCGCCTATAGGGAACTGATCAAAGCGGGGGTCAAAATATATGAGTTCACGCCAGGTTTTGTCCATTCAAAGCTGATTGTTTCGGATGATTTAGTTGGAATTGTTGGAAGCGCCAATTTTGATTTTCGAAGCCTATATCTACACTTTGAGTGCGGTGTGTTTTTATATAAAACCGACTCTTTAAGTCAAATATATCGTGATTTTAAGAGGGTTATCGAAAAATCCGAGCAAATCACGATTGAAAATTGCGACCGCCGGAGTTTCGTTCAGAAATTTTTGGGGTTTGTTTTAAAGCCATTTGCGCCGCTTATGTGAATTTAAGAGGGAGTGGAATATTGTTGATTTTAGCTATAGATATTGGAAATACTAACATGGAATTTGGGCTTTTTGAAAATAGCAGATTAATTAATAATTTTCGGCTTGTTACTGATAAAAGAACGACATCTGATGAAATTGGGTTGATGATGCTGAAATTTTTTGATGTCAGGGGGATTAAATCCAGCGACATTGATGACGTCATAATAGCGTCTGTTGTCCCGCAGGTTATGTTTGCGATGAATAATGCGATGAAGAAATATTTAGGCAAAGTTGCGCTGATTGTTGGAGAAGATTGCTCGGTTCCGATTAAAAATAACTATAGGATTAAAAAAGAGGTTGGAGTTGATCGGCTTGTCAACGCGTTTTGTGCATATAAAACATATAAACGGCCGCTGATTGTTGTTGATTTCGGGACAGCGACAACTTTTGATGTTGTTTCGAAAGAGGGGGTGTATGAAGGCGGGTGTATATTTCCGGGAATAAAAATTTCGATGGAGGCCTTAAATCGCTGCGCTGCGAAGCTTCCCAGGGTTGAAATATCAGACCCTAAAACAATAATCGGCAAAGACACTGTGACGAGCATGCAATCCGGCGCAATATGTGGATTTGTTGGGGCAACTGTATATACAATCGATTGTTTGAGGAAGGAGATGGGATGCAACGCGTTTGTTGTTGGAACGGGCGGGCTTTCAGGCCTTATTGCCAGCCACACGGATATTATAGATGTTGTTGATAAAAAATTGTCTCTTCAAGGTTTAAATGATATATGTTTGATTTTTCGCGACAGGGAATAATATTAATCAGTTTGGACTAATAAGAATAATTTGGCTTTAATTTTAATATATTTTTAAAAGAATTTATAAAAAGTTTGAAAAATCAGGATGCTTAAGTAAATTTCATTTTATATTAACACGGAGGCATCTGGCATATGACCGCTAAATCTGTTGGCGTGACTTTGATTTTAATACTGATTTCACTCATTTTTTCTGTCATATATATTGCATATACTGGAAATTATATCCCAACTTTCGTTAAAACAACAACGCCTAGGCAGGTTGTTATAGACGCTGGACATGGAGGAGAGGACGGCGGGGCTGTTGTTGGAAATATATGTGAAAAAGACATAAATTTAAAAATTGCTAGAATATTAAAAGAGCTTTTGGATATTTCTGGATTTGAGACCATAATGACTCGAGATGAAGATGTTTCGATATATGACGAGGGATCCAAGAATTTGAGGCGAAAAAAGCGCTCTGATATAGTCAACAGGCTTGAAATTGCAAATAAAAATCCAAATTCAATTTTTGTTTCGATCCACCAAAACAAGTTTCCTCAAACTAAATATTGGGGGGCGCAGGTGTTTTATGGATTAAAAGACGAAAACAGTAAAAGCCTGGCCGAAAATATACAAAATAATATAATATATATGATTCAACCCGAAAATAAAAGAAACATTAAGCCGATTTGCGGTGATGTTTATTTGATTAAAAATGCGACTGTTCCGGCTGTTTTGTGTGAATGTGGATTTATGTCAAACGCAAAAGAGATGACTTTGCTTTTGAGTCCTGAATATCAAAAAAAGATGGCGTTTTCAATTTATATTGGAATATTACAGTTTTATAATTGCTAGGTTTATTTTTTTATTTTGAACTGATTTGCAAAGGTTGAATTCAGCTTAACATTACAATTAGTTTTTAGCTGGAGGGGCTCCTTTGGTTTTTACGTTGTTTTTTAAAATTTTAATAATTTGTTAATTTTTTAAATATGAGCGCTTGTAATTTTTTCTTTTTTATGGTAGAATGTTTCCGGATAATATTTGGAAGTGCGGTGGACTTGCTCATTTTTGGAGAGGAATTAAGATTATATGGATCAGTTATCTAATTTTTTCAACATTATTTGGAGCGTTATTTTATCTTTTGAATTGACAGATTTGATCGACATATTGATGATTTCATATATAATTTACAAAATGATTCAGATTTTGCGCGAGACCAGGGCGGTTCAGCTGATTAAAGGGCTCTTGCTTTTGTTTATTTTTGCGTCGATTGCAAAATTTTTGAATCT
>CADBXQ010000094.1 GCA_902798675.1 Oscillospiraceae bacterium | reverse complement strand
TGGGGTCAGGCGATGCGTTGTGACTTCAGTGTATATAGGGGCTGTTTTTTTATTTATAGTAGCTTTGATTGGAGTTTTGATTTCCGGGTCTTTTTTGGCTTTGATCAACACTCCGGACGACGTCTTTGAGACCGCCAGGGTTTATATGGTTGCTTCTTGTTTGGGGTGGTTGCCCGCGTTGATGGCATATGGTGTCTTTTCTGGAATTTCCAGGGGCTTGGGAGACAGTAAAATTCCGCTGTATTTTTTGATTTTGACTGCAATAATGAATGTTGGTTTTGACTATCTAGCAATCGGCGTTTTGGGGTTGGGCGTTGTTGGCGCGTCTGTTGCAACAACTCTGGGTAATTTAATATCTGCGGTTTTGTGTGCGATATATATTTTTAAAAAATATAAATTTGTCAAGCCAAAAAGAAGGGATTGGAATGTCAGTTGGCCATATGTCGCTCGATATATTAAGATTGCGTTACCGATGGCTTTGGCGGCTTCAGTCACTTCGGTTGGCAGCGTTTTTTTGCAAAGCGCTGTTAATGGTTTTGGGGCTGATGCGGTTGCGGGCTTTTCTGCTGCGAGCAAAATGGAAAATATATTAATTGGTTCTTTTGCAGCTTTGGCTACGGCTGTTTCAACCTATATTGCGCAAAATTTGGGGGCTAAAAAAATTGATCGAATAGTTAGTGGAGTTCGGGCTAGCATTATTATTGGCATGGGAATTTGTGTTGTTTTTGGTGTTTTTATTGTTTTATTTTGGGATCAGGCGATCGGTTTGTTTGTTGGAAATGATGAGCCGGAGGTTATTGAAACAGCTAAGCAATATATTAATATCGCCATTGCAAGCTATCCTGTCCTTTGCTTGTTGATAACTTTTAGGTCGATAATCCAATCCCTCGGAAACACTGTTGTCCCAATTTTTGCTGGGATTTCCGAAGTTTTTGTGCGATCAGTTGGGGCTGGGGTTCTTTCTGCGCTGTTTGGATATGTTGGTGCATGCAGCACGTCGATATTAGCTTGGTATTCCGCATTTTTGATTGTGATGGTTTCATATGTTTTTACAATAAACAAATTAGAAAAACGCAGCCTCGCTAGAAATTAATGTAATATTTTTTTATTTTACTATTGACATTTTGATATGAATGTGTTACTGTAAATATGGGGTTTGTGTGAATGCTCCCCAGGAAATTGAAATTAATGATTTAGAAAGGGGGTGTTGAAAATGAAAGAAAATAAGGTCAATGATAGTAAAGAGGTCATGGATGCAGCGCTTAGTTCTGTTGCTGGAGGCTCAAAAAGGGATTTAATCGTTCAGGCAGTCATGAATGCTGATGGATTCAAGGAAAAATGGAAAAACCACCGCGACCCTAATGGTGTATGTAAGTGGGATGTGGAGTTTTTCACGTTCTTGTACGATTTGTATGGTTATGATAGAACAAATGCGATCATGGATCGTTTTGAATCTCAAGAAGAAATGTTCAGCGATAAATAAATAAAAATGAGTTTTTGAGGATTTTTATCTATTCTTCAGGTCTACATATTAAAAACAAGACACTTTGATCAGTTTTTTATATACTGAAAGTGCCTTGTTTTATCATGTGCTACTAAAATATATTAATAATTTTTGATCATATTTTTTAAATCGTCAGTTAAAATCTGTTGTTCCGTTGGAAATAAATTGTGTGCTATTATCGCCTTTTGCTCATTGATAGATAGAATTATCGATTGTGGAACAGGAATTGAATCGGATGTGAATCCCAGCGTAATTGTTTGGGCATTATTTACGTTTTCTATATGAAAAGCGTTTTGTGCTGTCTTCCACTCAACCTTGGCGTCTTCGGAAGAAAAGGAAAAATTTAGAGAGTCAACGATTAAAAATTGATCTTTGTTTTGATCATAGCCGGCAATGGTTATAAAATGATCAGGTTGATGTATGATAACAGGAGACGGATTTGGGTTTTCGGTGAAGTGGGTTTTGAGTAAATCTTTTACAGTGTTCATAAGCTTTTCTTTAAGCTCTTTTTTATTAGATCTGGTTGAAATTGTCATTTGGAGAAATCCCAAATTAGATTTTTCAAGATAGTCAGAAATTTGTGGAAATTCTTGCATATTTCCGTTTATGTTTGCTTTAGCAGCGTCAAAGCCCATTTTGTCTCTATATTTTTCAGTCACTGGTCCATATTTTTTAATGGGCGTTTCATTTTTAATATTATTGTAATAATTTAGGACATTTGTCGCCGAATATAGCCAGCATAGGTTTCCTTGAACATTACTCAAATTATAAAGCTGAGAACCAGAGTTGATTTTTTTCCACAAATTAAGCTTTTCTTGAGCTTGATCGAGTTTTAAAGATTCAGATTGTAAATCTTCAACCGAATTTATGGCGTCAATTTTAGTTTGTAAATCTTTAAATGTGGATTCAAGACTATTAAATTCACCAATGTCTTCTTGGTTTAGTTCATCTTTTTCACACAGTTGTTTGAATTTTTTGGGAAGACGATGCAGTTCGAGTCTATCATCCATGCTCAGTTTATTTTTATATGGTTCTGAAAAACTTATAAATTTAGCTCTCAAATTGCCGCTTTTTTCATATAAATCACTGGCTTTTTCTTTTAAAACTTCTTTGTTTGCAGCACACATCTGCAATTGTTCGCGTTCAAGTTGTGTGTTTTTCTGAAATTTGCTTTCAACAGAGTCTCTTTCTTCACTTAATCTTTTAATTTTTTCGCTTTTGTTTGCAGCACACATCTGCAATTGTTTGCGTTCAAGTCGTGTGTTTTCCTGAAATTTGCTTTCAACAGACTTTCTTTCTTCACATAATCTTTCAATTTTTCTTTTTAAAAATTCAAATTGTTTTTTCAATCGCTCATCACATTGGCAGCTAGAATTCAATTTTTTGGTTATTCGTTTTAACTTTATGTCAATTATTTGAAATAAATCTTTAGTTTTTAGACTTTTAAATTTTTTTCTTGGTCTGGTTGGATTGGTTGGATTTAGCTTTTTTTCAAGTTTTTTTAACTTTTTTGAATAAAGTTTTATTTTTCCATCTATTTCTTTTATCTTTCTATCCCTGTTGTTTTCATGATACTTTATATTTTCTTTTAACTCAGCGATAACCTCATCAAGTTCTTTAATATCATTTTCCAATTCATTTTGCGAATTTTTCGCGCAAGCAGCAGGTTTCGAATCGCCCAGCCCGTCATTTGCTGCGCTAACAAAGGAAGGCGTTGTTGCCAGGCAAGAAGCTATAAGTAAAGTGGATAACATTTTTTTAATTATTTTTGTTTTCATTTTAATTCCCTCAATTCTAATTTTTTAAAAATAAGTGCAAATATTTTAATATATTTACATAATAAAATCAAAATGTCTTTTATTTATCATATCACAAAAAATATACTAATAGTGTTCAATCATATTCTTTAAAGCATTGATTGAAGTTTGAATCTCTTCTTCATAGTTATCATAGTTAGTCGCATCACGTTGATATATTAAATCGTTGTCACTTAAAGTGAGCGCAATTGAGCGTGATTTAGAAACGTCTGAAGTAAAATTCAGCTCGATCATGCGATCACTCGAAAAAACTGTTTTGGTTAGCGCTTGTAAAAATTCTGAGGATTCTCTCCATGTGACCCTGGCTTCAATGGATCGATCTTCTAAAGAGTTAACAATTAAAAATTGGTCTTTGTCTTGGTCATAGTCAACAATGGTTATGAAATGGCCACGGCTGCCCCCGGTATGACCTATAACTGGCGATGTGTTTTGAATTTTGTTGAAGTGGGCTTTGAGCAATTCTTTTGCAGTGTTTTTAACTTTTTGTTCGGCGCTTTTGGACGAGCTTGAAATGGTTATTTGAAAACTTCCTAACCCACATTTTTGGAGATATTCAGCAATTGAGTCGGAGTACTGCATTTTTCCATTTACTTTATTGGCGGCAGCTTGATCTCCCATTATTTGCTTATATTCTTTGACTACTTCGGTTTGTCCTTTAACTATTCCTTTATTTTTCATATTATTATAATAATTTCGAACATTTGTTGCTGA
>CADBXQ010000093.1 GCA_902798675.1 Oscillospiraceae bacterium | reverse complement strand
TTAATTTTGTCATCTTCTTGTATAAAGTTTTCAAAATCAAATTCGTCGTCCTTTGGTGGACCCTTTGGATCAGATTGGGGTTTTTCGCCGCCTGAGCCTTCTTCAACTTTTTTGATTTCTTGGTTTCCTTTTCCAAATTTCAGCGGATTAGTTTTTGAAAATTCTTGTTTGTTTTGTTGAATTTGATTCGGATTAGAAAACAACCCGTAAATAACCAGTGTAGATGTGAGCGAAACACTCAAAATTGCCGTAAAAATTTTAACCCTAAATACAGTTACATACCTCCATAATTTTGCTAAAATCGAGAATATTATTAGAAACATTTACCATTATATCACAAAATGACAAATATGCAAGCCTTTTTTCAAATTAAATGGATTAAAATGTAAATTTTTTTAAAGAATACGCAAAAATAATGTGTTTATTTCAAATATTTATTGAATTTAATTGGTTTTTTATATCTTAATAGCAAATATATTGCAAAATTTTTTTAAATCAAAGAGCTGGCATACTATTAGAAAAGATGTTAGCCACTTCTTTTTCGGTTATTTTGCACAAAATTTCATTGCAATGTTTGTTAAAATTGCCTAAAGCAGGAAGAATATCCCGCCACCAAGGGCTTTGTTTGACTTTGAGCTTCTCTTTCTAAAATTTATCATGAAAGTTCGCTTAAA
This sequence comes from Oscillospiraceae bacterium, assembly GCA_902798675.1. Classification (GTDB taxonomy): domain Bacteria; phylum Bacillota; class Clostridia; order Oscillospirales; family Ruminococcaceae; genus RUG12519. The sequence goes on along the minus strand of CADBXQ010000093.1, from coordinate 4,341 downwards.
TTAAAATAAAACATATATTTTAGATTATATTAATTAATTCAAGACAGAGTTTGTGGCGATTTATCCAAATAGTTGCTGTGATTTAAACAAAAATTTATATAATATTTACAAAATGTTTAAAATAAAAATCATAAATATAAATTAAATATTAATATTGCAAAATTTATTAAAATATGTTATAATTTAGTTAAGATTCATAAAAATTATTGTTTTTATGAATCTTATACATATAAAAAGAAAAAACAAACCTTGATTTAATTTTAAGATGGGGGTGGAAGCGTTAAAAAACTAGGATATTTTAAAAAAAGAGAGGTGTTTTAAAAATGAGAACAAAAATTAAAGAAAAATTTAAAAAAATCATTTCTATTTTAGTGTGCGTTATGATGGTTTGGGTGACTTGCCCTGTAAACATGCTCAGCGGCGCAGTTTTTGCTCAAGATGACGTTCAAACTCAAGCCATTCCGAATGAGGTTGAGCTTTTGGATGATGGGCAAGAGATTTCTCTGGAAGGCGGCGGCGGACCCAGAATAGTGGTGGTTTCAAGTTTAAAAGAGTTGCAAAAAGCAATAAAACAGGCTAACTCTGGAGAGCAAACATTGATAGCTTTAACTAAAGATATAACAACAAGCAACGGATGGTTTTCTTCCCCAGAATATTCTTTGGAATGTGAAGGAAAATCAATAATAATCACTTCTGCAAATCCCCGGGCTCCTCAAACCATTACGATTAAAAGCACAAAGTCTGGTCTGCTGAGAGCAAAAAATTCAAATGTGACATTGAGGGACATCAATATTACTGGAACTGCAACCCCAGATCAGTCATATGGCGCTATGGAAGATATATATGTGCATAGCGCTATACGTGTTGAAGGAGGTTCAATCACCATCGGAGAAGGCGTGAAATTTTCTAAATATTCCAAAATTGATAGTAAACAGAGTTCGGATAGATCGCGCGGCAACTTCATATGGTGTGATCGAGGAACTGTAAATATTGAAGGCGGAGACTTTTCGTACTGCGGCTCACATAACAGCAGCGGAAGTGTTGTGTATTGTTCTGGAGGAATTGTTAACATTACAGGAGGATTTTTTCATAATTGTCGAGCTGACCGAGGCATTATATGTTCTGAGAACGCAACCGTGAATATTACAGGAGGATCTTTTAATAAGTGCTATGCGCGTTTAGGTGGTGTTGCATTTGCTTATGGAGGCAATGTGAACATAAACGCAGGAAATTTTGAAGAATGTCAAGGATCTGCCATAGCATTAGATGGAGCAAAGCTTGTTATGGCGGGAGGAAATTTTGTTAATTGCGGAGGCGCTGACGGTGGTGCGGTAAAAGTATGTTTAGGATCATCTTTTATTATGACTGGAGGAACAATTTCTGGCTGTTACGCTTCTTATGGTGGTGCTATATATGTATCAAAGGATTCAATAGGATTTGGATATTCTGAAGGCGCATCATTTATTATGCAGGGGGGAGAGATTTCTGGTTGCCATTCTGGCTACGGTGGCGCTATATATGTTGGTGAAGGCTGCGAAGCTCGTTTGGAAAAAGGAACAATTACTGGTTGTTGTGTTCCCATGAATGGTTACAGTCATGGTAGTGCCATATATGCATGTTATACTTCGAAAATATCTATTGCAAAAAAAGAATCCGGTTTGTTCCAAATTTTAAATCTGCAATCCGCCTTCAACATAGATACCTATCCTTCCTTGTGTGGCGGATATGGTGGAATATATCTTTGTGAACGCCCGGCTGATATTGAGGGAGAGGGTAGGCGATATATTGAAGTGAAGGAATTAGCTCCCCCACTTCCGGAAAATAACGATATGCGTAACGGTGGCTTTGTTTCAAGCGGCGAGGTAAAATCTAATTCACAAGGAGCCGGCGAGCAATATGATTGGGATTCTGACACTAGAATTAGTGGAAGTGAAGATTTTTCTGGAGATAGTGAAAGTGGAAAAAAATATGAAAACTATGATGAAGACGATGAAGATGAAGATGATAAATATGATGAAGATGACGCAGGAATATTCACAAAAAGTGTAAGCGATAATGATCTATATGTTTATGGCGGCCTTGCAGCATTTTTAGATGAGGATGAAGACTCAGAAATTGTTCAAATAGATCTTGATAGCGGGATAGTTTTGACAGCAAAAGACAAAATCATTCCAGAGGGATATCACCTTTTCGTTAAAAAAGTTCAAAAGGATTCGGACGAATGGAAGCAAAGAATTAAGGATATAGATTCAAGATATTTGAACAACATTGAAAAAATGGGGATTTATGATATATCTATTCAAAATTCAAGTGGAGACATATTCACCCTGCCCAAAGATTCCACAGTTACAGTGTTTATGCCTTGTCCGGATGGATATGATGAAAATGATCTGCAAATTTTGCACATTTCTTCAGGAGTTGATGAGGAGTTTGATGAAGAGATAACAACGGTTTATGAGAAAAAATATTGCAAATTCAAAACAAACCATTTCAGTCCGTATGCTATTATTGACGAGATCAGCAAAAATGATTTGTTTGAAATGATGGTTCCCTGGCTTATTGGAGCAGCGGTTGTTGCAATCGGCGCAGCAGTAGTTGTTTTTGTTTTGAAAAATAAGGGAGCAAATAGAGTTTAATTTTATTTTAAAATACGAAGCATTAGCTTAGAAGTAAAGCGAGTGTTTCGTATTTTTTATTAGTCAAATATAACCAAATAAAATAATACAATTAGTGGTTTTCCAAAATACATATTGACATAAATTGTCATAAAATGATATAATTTAAATATGGACAGAAACAGATGCTGATTTAGGTTGTTTAGTCCAGAGGGGTTCCATGGTTTGGGAAATTTTAAATGTTTATTTTAATTTTTTAAGGGAGTGTGTGTTTTAATGCAAAGTTTATTTAAAACCAATTTGCAGCGCAGTTTAAAGAGGTCTATTTCAACTTTAATTTGTTTGATGATGGTTTTTGCGACCTTCCCAATGCATATGCCTCAATACACAGTTTGTGCATATGGAGGAACTGAACAGGTGGACTCGAAGACAGCGATCGTTGAAATTAAAAGCAAGAACGATATGATTAACTTGGCTGCTAACAACAGTTTGACGACAGAAAAACTTAAATCAAAAAATAAAATATTGATCAGCTTGTCAAAAGATTTGGAGATTTCCGACAAAATTGGGGATGTATCACACCTTGTTGATTTCTCCGATGAAAAATATAAGGACAAGACAATAGTCATAGACGGAAACAATAGGACAATAAAAATTTCAACGCCGAATTTGTTTTTCTTGAAAGTGAGCGGCTGCAGGGTTATTTTAAAAAACATCACAATTGATGGCGCAAATCAACGCAGGGAAGGCGCTTTTGTCAATATATCTGGGGAAAATTCAACCCTAGAAATTGGCAAGGGAGCAACAATTCAAAATTGCAAAAATCAAGGAAAACCAGGAAAAAACGGCACAAACGGAAGCAAGGGATCGACCGGAAGAATTTACAAAATCCGGGACCTATATAAGCCGGCAAATTATAATTATAGCTACCGTAGTGGCTCAATCGGAAGCCCAGGAGATAAGGGAGAAAATGGAAAAGATGCTTTGGGCGGAGCAATATATTGCAATGACGCAACGGTTAAACTCAGTCCGGGAGCAGTTATAAAAAATTGCTCGGCCATTGGAGGCGATGGTGGAAATGGTGGCGATGGTGGAAATGGTGGCAATGGCGGTCAGGGGTATAACGGGGAAGATGGCGAATCAGGATTAATGAAAAGCAAGTCTCAGCGAAATGGTGAAAATGGCTGTGCTGGACAAGAAGGTTGCGCCGGAGGAGATGGAGGAAATGGAGGAAATGGAGGAAACGGCAAGGGAGGAGCAATTTATTGTTGTGGAAAATCAGGCAGAGTGATTTTTGTTGGCGGGACAATTGAAAGGTGTTTTGCTCTAAATGGTTATGGTGGAAATGGCGGCAATGGCGGCAATGGCGGCAATGGCGGCCAAGGCGGCAACGGCCATCAATATGCTGAACGTTCCGGTGGCGGAGGAATTGAAGTTGGAGGTATAGAATATGGCGGAACAACGTCCGGCCTTAGCGGCGGAAATGGTGGAAATGGCGGAAACGGAGGCCGAGGAGGAGACGGACTTGAAGGAGGAGAAGGCGGAATGGGTGGAACAGGTGGAACAGGCGGAACAGGCGGAACAGGCGGAGACGGGCAGACGTACAAAGCAGACAAGTTATTCGGCGAAGTACCCGGAGGAGACGGAGGAAATGGAGGGCTTGGAGGGCTTGGAGGGCTTGGAGGGCTTGGAGGGCTTGGAGGCTTTATCTTTAGTGGCGGCGCAG
>CADBXQ010000092.1 GCA_902798675.1 Oscillospiraceae bacterium | reverse complement strand
TTTTTATTGGAAAATGGAAAAATTGAAACAACGCTGGCTAGGTCTAAAGAAGTTCGTTGTATGGTTGAAAAAATGATAACACTTGGCAAAAATGGCGGGCTTCATTCCAAGCGTCAGGTCATGTCATATGTCACAAAGGAATCTGTGACTAAAAAATTGTTTGATGAAATCGCGCCTAAATATAGCGACAGAAAAGGTGGATACACAAGCATTGTTAAGCTTGGTCCACGTCGAGGGGACGCGGCTGAAATGGCGATAATTAAACTTGTCTAGCTTAAATTGTCAGACAGATCGAGTGCACAAAATGATTTTGTGTGCTTGATCTTTGATTATAATTTAATTTTATTGCTTTAACTTTGTTGACAATTTAAGAGTATGTGATATAATGAATGAGTGGGGTCTGGGATTTTGTATAAAAAAATATTTATAAACATGGAGAATATATGGATTTATCGATAATAATTGTTAATCACAACACTGCTTCCATAACAAAAAATGCGATTAGGTCAATTATAGAAACCGTTAAAGAGGTGGAATATGAAATTATTGTTGTAGATAATTCTACATATAGTGATGGGGTTTTTTGCTTTTCAGATCCAAGAGTTCGAATTTTTTCTGGATTTGCTAATAAAGGCTTTGGAAACGCCTGCAACATAGGCGCTAAAAAAGCTTTGGGAAAATGTGTTTTATTTTTAAATTCAGACACAATTTTAAATGAAAACACCATAGACAAAGCGTATGATAAACTGATAAACAACAACGACATAGGGGCGCTTGGAGTCCGCCAAATTCTCAAAAATGGGGAGTTGGACGCGGGCTGCAAAAGGGGATTTCCAACGCCGCTAAATTCTTTATACTATTTTCTTGGGCTCGACAAAATATGGCCTGAGTCTAAAAAATTCGGCGCATATCATCAAACTTTTGTTGACCAGCTAAGCGTGGCCGAGGTCGACTGCCTTTCAGGAGCGTTTATAATGATGCGGCGGGATTCTTTTGAGTTTGTTTCTGGATTTGACGAAGACTATTTTATGTATGGCGAAGACATTGACCTTTGTTATAAGCTGCGGCAAAAAGGCTTTGCGGTTTTATACTATGGCAAGGTTTTTTTAACTCATCTCAAAGGCGAAAGCAGCTCAAGCAGTTTGGTCTCTTTGAAGCATTTTTATCAAAGTATGCAAATATTTTATGATAAACACTATAGACTTAAATATAATTCTTTGGTTGGCGCTTTGGTTAAGCTGGGGATAAAGCTGAAATATCTTTTAGCAAGACGCAAATTTTTGAGAAATGGCGGAAAAAAGCGATGATTGATATATTACTAGCTGTATATAATTCTGAAAAATATTTAGCGCAGCAGCTTGATTCGATTTTTTCTCAAACATATACAAACTGGAGAATACTCATTGTTGATGACTATTCGTCTGACAAAACATGCAACATTATAGAAAAATATAAGCAAAAATATCCTGAAAAAATTGTTTTATATAAAAACAGTCGAAATGTTGGCAATCCTGCTTTAAATTTTTTTAAATTGTTAAAAATGTCAACGTCTGAATATGCTATGTTTTGCGATCATGATGATGTTTGGCTTTGCGATAAAATAGAGCTGACTTTGATTGCTATGAAGCAAAAGGAATCTCAAAATCCCGATCTTCCAATCCTCGTTCACACCGACTTAAAAGTTGTTGATCGAAATTTAAATGTTTTGGCGGAGTCAATGATTTTGGCGCAAAAGCTCAATCCAAACGCAAAAACTTTGAAGCAGCTTGTTGTTCAAAACAATGTCACGGGGTGCGCGGCTATGCTAAATCGAAAGCTTGTTTTGATGGCGGCTTCGGTTCCAAAGGGTGCTGTGATTCACGACTGGTGGGTTGCGCTTACTGCATCAGCTTTTGGAGCCATTGAATTTGTCAATCGACCAACAATTCTATATCGTCAGCATGGGGCTAATCAGGTTGGATTTAAAAATGCGTCAAAAATTTCATATGTTTTTAACAGATTTTTAAACAAACATGAAATAAAAAGCTCGGTTTTGAAAACATATATCCAGTGTCGTTCGTTTTTAAATCGATACAGAAAAATTTTGTCGCCAGATCAAAAAAAGCTGCTTGAGAGTTATTTGCAAGTTGGCCATGGAAATAAGCTGCAGAGGGTTTCAAAGCTTGTTTATGGAGGCTTTTTAAAGCATGGATTTTTCAGAAAGTTGGGGCAGATTATATACATATAAACGCTTAAATTTTTTGTTGAGGTGGTTTTTTTGAAAATGAAAGGAATCGTTTTGGCCGGAGGATCGGGGACCAGGTTATATCCATCAACCAGGGCTTGTTCGAAGCAAATGCTGACTGTCTATGATAAACCCATGATATATTACCCAATTTCAACTCTGATGCTTGCTGGAATACGCGACATTTTGATTATTTCAACTCCGCGAGATGTTGGGCTTTTTGAGGAGCTGCTTGGGGATGGAAGCCAGCTTGGGGTCAGGTTTTCATATCAAGTTCAGCGCGAGCCGAAAGGTTTGGCGGAGGCGTTTATCCTCGGGGAAGATTTTATTGAAAATGACAATGTGTGTTTGGTTTTGGGGGACAATATATTTTACGGCAACAGATTTTCAGATTCGCTAAAACGGGCGGCTTCAATAAAGTCTGGAGCAACAATATTTGGATATCACGTTAGCAATCCAAGTGCGTTTGGAGTTGTTGATTTTGACGAGGATGGAACGGTTGTTGCGATTGAAGAAAAGCCTAAAAATCCTAAATCCAGCTATGCTGTTCCGGGATTATATTTTTATGATAATGACGTTGTAAATATTGCGAAAAATGTTGTTCCGTCCGCGCGTGGAGAGCTTGAAATAACCTCTATTAACAATGAATATTTGAAACGAGGAAGCCTCAAAGTTGAAATTTTGGGACGAGGGATGGCTTGGCTAGACACCGGAACTCACAGGGCTATGCTTGATGCTGCGAACTTTATTGAAGCTGTCCAGACTCGTCAAGGCTTGTTTGTTGCTTGTTTGGAAGAAATAGCCTACTGCAACGGTTTTATAAGCCAAAAACAGCTTTTGAAATTGGGAGAATCCATGAGTAAAAATGACTATGGAAAATATTTGATCGAAGTTGCAAGTGGAAAAAACGTTTTATAGATGAGGGAGATGCTTTTTTGGTGTGTAAAATTATCGTGACTGGCGCAAAAGGCCAGCTTGGAACAGAACTTGTTAAAACCATAAAAAACGGCCAATCTGAGCTTGGGCAGCTTGACGATTTTTACAAAGATGTCCAAGTTATTGCTGCTGATTTGGCTGATCTAGACATATGCGATGCGCAAAGCGTTTATGAATTTGTTGAAAATGCCAGGCCATATGCTGTGATTAACTGCGCAGCTATGACGAATGTTGATGGATGTGAAACTGACCCTGAGCGAGCTTTCAAAATAAACGCTTTGGGGCCGAGAAATTTGGCGGTTGCGTGTGAAAATGTTGGAGCAAAACTTGTCCAGATTTCAACCGACTATGTTTTTGATGGCTGCAAAAAATCTCCATATGTTGAAACTGATTCTGCGTCTCCGCGAAGTGTGTATGGGTTCAGTAAAAATCTCGGTGAGCAATATGTTAAAAATTTTTCAAACAAGTGGTTTATTCTCAGAACTGCGTGGCTTTATGGATATGAAGGCAATAATTTTGTCAAGACCATAGTTAAAGCTGGAAGGGAAAAGGGATTTTTAAAGGTTGTTAATGACCAGATAGGCAATCCGACAAATGCTGTTGACCTCGCTTGGCATATCTGCAAACTTTTGAAAACAAACGAATATGGAATATATCATTGCACAGGAAAAGGAGAGTGCTCATGGTTTGACTTTGCGTGTGAAATAGTTAAAAATTTTGAAATAGACGCAACCGTTTGCCCCTGCTCAACTGACGAATTTCCAAGGCCTGCCCCCCGTCCGCAGTATTCTTCCCTTAAAAACTTCATGCTTGGGCTAACTGTTGGAGACCAGTTCAGGCCGTGGCAGGAGGCGCTCAAAGGATTAAAAAATATGAAAACTTATTTAGTCACTGGCGGAGCGGGATTTATTGGGTCAAATTTTATAATATATATGCTTAATAAATATGATAATATTAGAATTATTAATGTTGATAGTTTAACATATGCGGGTAATTTAGAAAATTTAAAATCTGTTGAAAAAAATCCGAATTATAAATTTGTTCAATTGGATATATGCGACGGGGCGGGATTGGATCGAATTTTTGAGGAAAATGACGTGGATTATGTTGTTAATTTTGCGGCTGAGAGCCATGTTGATCGAAGCATTAAAAACCCCCAAATTTTTTTGCAAACTAATGTTTTGGGAACGTCAACTCTTCTTTGCGCGGCGAGGAAGGCGTGGACTGTTGGCGATGATATATATAAAGACGGCGTTAAATATTTGCAGGTTTCAACAGACGAGGTGTCAAATTCCCTGTCAACATAACCAGATGTTCAAACAACTATGGTCCTTTTCAATTTCCCGAGAAATTAATACCGCTTGTCATAAATAACGCTTTGGAGCATAGGGATCTACCGGTCTATGGAGATGGGCTTCAGGTTCGCGATTGGCTATATGTTGAGGATCACTGCAAGGCGATTGACATGGTTATATCTTCCGGAAAGCTTGGCGAGGTTTATAATATCGGGGGCCACAACGAGCGAACAAACATTAAAATTGTTAAAACTATAGTAAAATATATCAAAGAAAATGTTGATTCCAAAGTTGGAGAACATCTGATAAAACACGTTACAGACAGAAAAGGCCATGATCGCCGCTATGGAATCGCTCCCGACAAAATCAAAAAAGACCTTGGATGGAGCCCTGAAACGACATTTGACGTTGGAATCAAAAAGACAATAGACTGGTATTTAAAAAATATGTCGTGGATGAAAAATATCACTTCTGGCCAGTATCAAAATTATTATTACAAAATGTATTCGGAAAAATAAAGGAGAATTTTTGAATGGGAAGGTTTAGGTTTCAAAAGACGAATATCGAGGGACTGAGAATTATAGATGTTGAGCCATTTGGGGATTCAAGAGGATATTTCATGGAAACATATAATCAAGCGGATTTTTTTAAAGAGGGGCTTAGGATGAAATTTGTCCAGTCGAATGAATCAAAGTCGACAAAGGGCGTTTTGAGAGGACTTCATTTTCAAAAAAAATTTCCTCAGGGAAAGCTTGTTCGCTGCATTGAAGGCGAAGTTTTTGACGTTGCTGTCGACATACGCCCTGGTTCAAAGACTTTTGGCAAGTGGCACGGGGTTTTTTTGTCGGGGTCGAATTTTCGAGAATTTTATATTCCAGAGGGTTTTGCGCATGGGTTTTACGTCCTGACGGACTTTGCAAGGTTTGAGTATCAGGTCACGAATTTATATCATCCTGAAGATGAGGGCGCGATTTTGTGGAACGATCCTGAGATTGGGGTTGATTGGCCGATAATTGACGGGGTGAACCCGCTGCTTTCAGAAAAAGACACTCAAAATCCTCTGCTCAAAGACATAAAATTTTAGGTTTTGGAGGAAAATTGTTTTGTTAAAGGCATATTGGCGAGATTTTGTTCGGTTTATTCCGCTTCTCATTGAGCTGACAGCTCGAGATTTTAAATTAAAATATCGAAGGTCTTTTTTGGGAATTGTTTGGAGCATGTTAAATCCGCTGCTCATAATGATTGTTATAACCTCCATGTTTTCAATTTTGCTCAAAAGCCCCCCTTCAGACATGCCCTTTGCAGACTACTATATCACCGGCTCAACGCTTTTTAGTTTTTTGTCAGAAGCGACAAGCAGCTCAATGACATCGGTTATTATGAACGCGTCTCTGATTAAAAAAGTCTATATTCCAAAATATATTTTTGCGCTTGAAAAGTGCGCATTTTCCTTTATAAACATGCTGCTGTCGTCAATAGCGATGCTGATGGTTGTTGGGTTTTACGTTATACAAGGGGACATTTGTCCACACATCACGATGTTTTTGATTTTCATTCCCATGTTCTTCACCTTCATCTTCACTGTTGGCGTTGGGCTAATTCTTTCTGCGCTAGCTGTGTTTTTCAGGGATATTATGCATATTTGGAACGTCATAACGACAATTTGGATGTATGCAACTCCGATAATGTATCCGGCTGAGCTTTTGAAAAATCATGGGCTTGAGTGGGTCATTAGGCTAAATCCCATGTTTTATTTTGTTGATGACTTTCGAAATTTAATGATTAATGGAATAATTCCGGACATGAGTCATTTTTTTCTGAGTTTTGTTATTTGTTTTAGTGTTTTATCCGGAGGACTTTTGTTGTTTAAAAAAGTTCAGGATCGTTTTATACTTCACATATAGTTATGGTTTTTGGGGAAGGAATAAAAATTGTTATGAATACTAGCGATGAAAAAGTGATTGTTTCGCTTGATAATGTTTCGATGCATTTTAATATGAGTGGTGAAAAATTAGACAGCTTAAAGGAATATTTTATTAAATTATTAAAAAGACAGCTATTTTTTAAAAAATATGTTGCGCTTGAAAATATCAGTTTTAAAATATGCAGGGGCGATGTTTTTGGAATAGTTGGTTTAAATGGGTCTGGCAAAAGCACGACTCTAAAAATTATTTCTGGAATTTTAAAGCCAACAAAGGGCAAAGTTTTTGTTAAAGGGACAATAGCCCCTCTGATTGAGCTTGGGGCCGGATTTGACCTGGAGTTGACAGCGCGAGAGAACATATATTTAAATGGCGCTGTTTTAGGACATTCGCGAAAAATAATGAAGGAAAAATTTGATGATATAGTTGAATTTTCCGAAATGCAGAATTTTTTAGATGTTCCAATGAAAAATTATTCTTCAGGAATGGTTGCACGAATTGCGTTTTCGGTTGCGACAATGGTTCGGCCGGAGATTTTAATTGTTGACGAGATATTGGCTGTTGGCGATTTTCAGTTTCAGGAAAAATGCAATAAGCGAATAGAGGAGATGATGGAAGGCGGAACGACAATAATCTTGGTTTCCCATTCTATCGAGCAAATCGAGGCTTTGTGTAATAAAGTGATGTGGCTTGAAAAGGGGAAGATTCGGATGATTGGCGGGGTGGATGAAGTTTGCAGTGCATATAAAAACAGCTAAATTTCAATATTTTTATCGTTTTATAGATTAATT
>CADBXQ010000091.1 GCA_902798675.1 Oscillospiraceae bacterium | reverse complement strand
ATCACCTCTTTGGCTGCCCCGACATTATCCGCGTCAATTCCTAAAATATATGTCCTGCCATCTTCTTCTATGTCGATTTTCACGTCATAATCCGCGCTGATTTTTTGAACAACCTTTCCATTAGAGCCAATGACGTCTTTTATCTTTTCAACAGGGACCAAAACGCTTTCAACCTTTGGAGCATATTTTGAAACTTCCCCTCGAGGCCTGGATATAACAGGCTCCATGACATTTTCTATTATATGAATCCGAGCTTCCCTTGTTTTTTCAAGCGCTTGAGCAATAATCTCCATGCTCAGCCCATCAACTTTTATGTCAACCTGAATCGCCGTCACGCCGTTTTTCGTTCCTCCAACCTTAAAATCCATGTCTCCAAAAAAGTCTTCCAAGCCTTGAATATCAATCATGGTCATGAACTTTCCTTCATCGTCGGTTATCAGCCCGCAAGATATCCCAGCAACAGGCTCTTTTATCGGAACCCCCGCATCCATCAACGCCAAAGTCGAGCCACAAATTGAAGCCTGAGAAGTTGAGCCGTTTGAAGACAAAACTTCAGAAACAACTCGAATTGCATATGGAAATTCATTTTCATCCGGCAAGACAGGAATCAAAGCCTTCTCAGCCAAAGCCCCATGCCCAATCTCACGCCTTCCCGGCCCTCTGCTGGCCCTGGTTTCGCCGACTGAATATGAAGGAAAATTATAGTGATGTATATATCTTTTGCCTGTTTTCTCATCAAGCCCATCAAGCCTTTGCTCCTCTGCCAAAGACCCAAGCGTTGCAACAGAAAGAACTTGAGTCTGCCCCCGAGTAAAAAGCCCAGAGCCATGAACACGCGGAATCAATCCAACTTCACACGAAAGAGGGCGCATCTGGTCCATCCCCCTTCCATCAACGCGCTTTTTTTCATTCAAAAGCCAGCCTCGAACAATCTCTTTTTGCAATTTATATATGCACTCGTCCAAAACTTCGCAATCCTCTTCAAATTGAGAGTCATATTTTTTATGAATGCTTTCAACTATTGGACGCATATTATCATCACGTTCATTTTTGTCATTTGTATATAAAGCAGTTTTGATCTGTTCGCAAAAATCACTTTTTATAGACTCAAAAATTTCAGACGGCAACTGCTTTGATTCATAGGTAATCTTATTTTTTCCGCATTCATCGGTTATTTTATTCACAAACTCAACCATCTTTTTGATCTCTTCATGAGCAGCCGCTATGCATTCAAGGATTCTATCTTCGCAAACTTCCTTAGCGCCAGCCTCAATCATGACAATTTTATCGCGACTTCCAGCAACAGTCAAATCAAGATCCGAAAGCTCCCTCTCTTTTTGAGTCGGATTTAAAATGATCTTGCCGTCAATCAGCCCAACCGAAATGCCAACAATTGGCCCATCCCAGGGAATGTTCGAAACACAAAGCGAAACAGCAGCTCCAAGCATGGCGCAAACTTCCGGGCTGTTATCGATGTCGGTTGACAAAACGGTTGAAACAACGCTGACATCATTTCGCATATCCTTTGGAAAAAAGGGGCGAATCGGCCGGTCTATTGAGCGCGAAACCAAAACGGCGTGTTCAGAAGGCTTTCCTTCCCTTTTCAAAAACGAACCGGGAATCTTTCCAACAGCATATAACTTTTCTTCATATTCAACAGACAGAGGAAAAAAATCAACGCCCTCCCTGGGTTTATTGGCCATTGTCGCATGCGTCATAACAACAGTGTCCCCATATCGAACCCAGCAGGACCCTCCCGCCATGCAACTGGTTTTTCCAACCTCAACTTCAACTTCCCTGCCAGCAAAATCTATAGAATATTTTTTACAATTCATATATTTTTTCTCTCCATTCTAAGCCGTTAAACACACAATCGGCCAACACTATACACACTCAACTCAAGCTGAACTTTCAAGCCGTTCACAAAGCAAAAACAAACCTCCGAGTCATTATACCACATAGCTTAGCAAAAGGCAAGCTTTTTATGAATATTTTTTTAATTTTAGGTTATATTTGTCTCATTGACCCTCTCTCTTTAAAAAAATCAGATTCTTTTTCAAAAAACTCAACATTTACGAATATCCTCAAGCAAATTCTAAAAAACAATGCAAAAATGAAGCACCCCGCCGCCAGCTCACAACTAACTGTAATATTTCATTTTCCTCAAGCACAAGTCAAATTGAAACCGCCCTCAACAAGTGGTAGTTAAGCGCCCGCAAATATTATGATGATTTATGTCGAAAATCATTGACAATATTATTTGAAGATGTTATAATATAGTGAAATTAGTTGTAATTTATGGATTTTAAATTTAAATTTTATACCCTTATCCAAGGTCGCGCAAAAAAGTTGACAGAAGATCTTTAAAAAAAATTAATCCCCGCAACATAACTAATAATGACAATAGTCTCACATGTTAATGTGAATATTGAAAATAAAAATAAACTTTGAAGGAGAATATAAATTGAAAAAAACTAAATTATTTACGTCATTTATCGTTTTAAGCTTGCTGATATTATCGACATTCACTGGCTTTGCAGAGGCCGCCAAGCCAAAGTTACTGGAAAACTATCAAAAACACCACGACAGTGTTTATATGCAAAAAATTGAGTCTGAGAAATATAGTGACTTGGAAAGACAAACAGTAGAAAATTTTCTAAAAACTGCGGTTGAAAAGTGTGATTTTTCCATGAACACGCATATAGAATTAATTGAAAACATTATCAAAGAAGACAAAATTCAATCTTCGGTTGAGAGAATGTGGGATTTGCATAAAAATTCTGAATATGATGAAAAATGTTTGTCTAGAAGATGGTCCACTCCGGAATTTTTCAATATTAACATAGACGAGTTAGAGGGAAAAGATTATGAAAAATATGGTTATTTAACTTGTAAAGACAAGCAGAGTAAAAATTTTAAACAGGCAGCCGGGAATATGAGTGAGTATTATGGAAATGTGATTATGAACTTCAAAAAAGACAAGCTCATGGACAAAACAACATTAACGATTGGTGATAGTTTAAATAATAGATGGCACTTTGGCAAAAACAGCATAACCCCAACCATGGCAAAGGATCCTAAAATTGTTTGTGTTCCTGGTTATTTTAAAGATTTGGTTAGTTTGCTGGCAAGTCAAATAAACGCTGGAAAACTTTTGCCGCAGTACCCGAGCTCCATTAGTGAAATCAAATATCTTGATGCATCTCTGGATTATTTTGAACTGCAATTTCACGGTGATTTGAGCTTTAAAAATGATGTGGAAAGCGTTGATATAATAAGAACAAAGGACCACAGTGAAAGCGAAAAAAGAGAACAGGAACGAATTGCTGCAAAAATTAAACAGATGGGAATCCCAGTTAACGTCATTGATTGCAGCGAGTAACAAGGAAAAATACTGTGCGTCAAAAAATATGCAAAATTTTAGGAAGAAATTACTGATCGTAATAGTTGGAAACGCCACAGTCAAGCCCACAAATATTATGAAAATTTATGTCGAAAATTGCTTGACAACACTACGCATAAATGTTATAATATGACATGTGAAAACTGGAAATATTTGGAGGTTTCAAAATTGAATTTTACTATTTTATCAAAAGACGCTGAAAATTTGCTGGAGGAGCTTTGCCAAAAATGGAATGAAACTAAAGACGACAACGAGAGGCTTAATATATTAAACTGTATATTAAGCGAAAAAGCGGCTGGTTCTGAAATCAAAAGGAACGAATTGATTGGACTTATTAAAGAGTTAGAAAAAGCAAACTGCATTCAGTTTATTTGCCTTCCCGATTCAGGAAGGACATATTGGATTTTGGACAACATTCTAATGTCCATCAAAACTTATCGCAAGAGGCTTGAAGAGCATAAGGCATTTTTAAGGGAAGTTAATGCTAGTAACGTGACTAACATTGATAATAGTACACACAATAATTTGAATGTTGGAAATGGAAATAACAATAAATTTGGGAACGTCGATTGGGGGATTTATAATTGGAATCTGAAAAAAGTGATAATAGCACGCACAATAATATAAATGTTGGAAATGGAAATAACAATAAATTTGGGAACGTCAACCTTTCTGGCAGCAACAACCATCAAAATACTCAGCCCAAAAGCGATAAGCCAAAAACCAACTTCTTTCTTTCCATTATAAAGAAGTTTATTTTAAAAAAACTAAGACTTTAATCAGGAGCAAATCTTTGAATCAGCGCCCCCGCAACCTTTATTCCGTCAACAGCAGCGCTCATTATCCCTCCTGCATATCCCGCCCCTTCACCGCAAGGATATAGGCCATCAACCGACGAAACAAACCTATCATCTCGAAGGATTCGTATCGGTGAGCTTGTCCTTGTTTCGGGGGCGGTTATTACTGCGTCTTTTGCCGCAAATCCGCTCAATTTTTTGTCAAACTGCCTGATTCCGGCTTTTAACATGTCATTAACAAAAGTTGGAAATAGTTTGTTTATGTCACAAATTTTTGTCCCGCAATGATATGTTGGTTTAACTTTTCCTCCTTTATATGTTGCCCCGCTAAGATATGATCCAACATTTGTTATTGGCGCAAAATATTTTCCGCCTCCAGCCTCAAAAGCCATCCTCTCAATCTTTCTTTGAAAAAACATTCCGCCAAGAGGTTCGCTTCCAAAGTCCTTTTCCAAAACCCCAACAACCAAAGCAGAATTAGCATTTTCTCCATCGCGCGCATATTCACTCATTCCGTTAGTCACAACGCCAAATTTCTCCGAAGCCGCAGGAACAACAACCCCTCCAGGACACATGCAAAAAGTGTATACACCCCGGCCATTGATTCTGTGTGAATATGCATACTCTGCCTTGGGAAGCGCAAAATGCCCAGCAAAATCGCCATATAAAGCCTTTTCAACATCTTTTTGCAAATGTTCTATCCGAACCCCAACCGAAAATGGCTTAGGCTGGATTTTAACGCCGCTTTGCGCAAGCATTTCAAATGTGTCGCGCGCGCTGTGGCCAATGGCCAGGATTAAAGCATTCGTTTTTATTTCATCTTTTTCCGTCACAATCGAACAAACTCGATCTCGGCAAAAATTAATCCGCTCAAGCTTTTCATTAAACCTGATCTGACCCCCAAGCGAAATGATTTCAAACCTGATTGATTTTATGATTTTTCGAAGCAAATCCGTCCCGATATGGGGCTTGGCCCTTATTTTTATGTCAGCCGGAGCGCCGTGTTTTAAAAACAAATCAATGACTTGCTTGCAAAGCGGATCGCCAATTCTCGTGACGAGTTTTCCGTCTGAAAATGTTCCCGCTCCGCCCTCTCCAAATTGGACGTTGGTCTTTTCATCCAAAACCCGCTGATTCCAAAATTTCTCAACCTTTTTAACCCTGGCGTCAATTTCATCCCCCCGCTCAATAACAATCGGCCGATATCCATTTTTGGCAAGAATATATGAAGCAAAAATTCCAGCAGGCCCAAATCCAACAACAACCGGCCTCCCCTCGAGCTTTTCGTTTCCAGATTTAATGTCCAATGATTTTTCGTCAGCCCGCAAGACAAGTCTCGGATTGTTTTTCAAAATCGCTCTTTCTTTTCCCGGATCTTTAAATTCAAAACAAACTGTGTAGACTAATCTTATGTTGTTTTTTCTTCGCGCATCAACAGATTTTTTGCAAACACTCGCATTTTTCACATCACAAAAATTAATTTTCAAAATCCGAGCTGCCTTAGATATCGCTTCACATTCTGCAACGTTAAGTCCAACGCAAATTTGAGGAACAAAGATTGCCATACTATTTTTTAAAACCTCCTTAAATTAAACAACAAGTCATTTTTTTCTAGCAGTTATCGAACATTTATATTCTCCGACTGCCCAAACTCCATCTTTGTTGATTATTCCAATTGAAACCGGAACCAGCTGCTTTCCTTCTTTAACCGAAACATTTGAAAGATCGGAAGTTGCGGTTATGTCGGCAACGTCCAGATTGTTTAGATAGTCCACAAGGCCAACAAATCTAACATCCCGTATCGCCTGCGAATCAACTCGAACCTCATATTCAGCAGGAACATTGTTTAATTTAATATCATCAATCGAAAATTTTCTAGCGCCCCAATTGCCTGAATCAAACGAAACATCAACCGAATCAACCTGATCAACATTTTTATATCCAGACGGAACTTTAAGCGAAAATGAAAAAGTTTTGCCGATCTCAAGCTCCCTCAAATCAATATATCCAATGTTTATTTCGCTTATATTATCCAGCAAATCCGGAGAGCCCGCAATATTGATGCTGGATGGATTGATCGACGCATTGAGCAAATCAAGGTTTAAGTGATTTGGCGCATTTTTATACATAACCTTCAAAGGAACCTGCTTTTCTTTATATACAGGGACGCTGACTTTAAATTCAATATCACTGTTATATTTAAAAAGTGAAGAGTCCATCTCAACGCCATCAACAGATATAAATTTTAAAGCAGCTTCAAAAGTTTTAGAAGAATTCAGGCTCGCGCTCGCATTAACTTCAAGTTTAATATAATCAAGCTTGTCCATGCTCTTTTTAGGCCCGCTAACAACAAGCTTTTCAGGCTGACAGACAGATTCATCGCTAATATATCCCGGCTCAATCTTGACATTTGGAGCATCTGCAGAAAGAGTCACAACTTTTGTTTCCAGAGCGTCAACAACAAAACTTGCAGACTCCGGAATGACCGAATCAATATAAATATCTCGTTGAGGAGTTTTAAAGCTTGCAACCAAAGCTATGTTATATGTTCCATCACTTGTCACGTTGATCATCGAAACAGGCGAAACAACGATATCTTTTTCGGTTATTAAGCCTATTTTATACCTTGGACCTCGAATTTTAACCGCAACAGATCGCGGCTCTATGCTGATGACGTCCAGATCAAGCTGCTGCGCCTTGGTCTTTTCAGTCGCAAAAGTTATGGGAACATCATATACAGTCACAACTCCCCCACTGTCATTAACCATAACAACGATAAACCAAGCAATAATCGCAACAAAAACCGAAACAACAATCGCAAACTTTTTATTAGAAAAAATTCTATCCAAGCTGAATTTATTCATTTTTTCCATACACCTTTCCGCGCCACATATTGCTCAAACTAGGCCATCCTTTAAATATGAAATAACGTCAATCCTGCTGAGATCTCGCTTTAAAACGCCGTCTTCAGCAACAGAAATCCAGCCGGTTTCTTCGGAAACAACCAAAACAATCGCGTCTGAAATTTCGCTCATTCCAATTGCCGCCCTGTGTCTTGAGCCTAAACCCCTTGATATATATTCTTCCTTTGAAGGCTTGGGCAAAAAGCAACCAGCAGCGATGATTCTGCTGTCCCTAACAACAACTGCCCCGTCATGAAGCGGCGAATTTTTAAAAAATAAATTTAAAAAAAGCTCTTCGCTTATGTCTGCATTTAGTTCAACGCCGGTTTCTATAATGTCTGCAAGTTTTGTCTTTCGCTCAAAAATTATAATAGCCCCAGTTTTTGATTTAGACATATCTTCACACACATTGGCAATTTTATATATAATTCGATCAAATTTGGTTTTGTTGCTTGAATGTTCACTAAATAGAAAATTCCTGAATCGTCCGCCCATTTTAACACGCCCAACATGTTCCAAAACACGCCGCAGCTCATTTTGAAAAAGAATGACAATCGCCAAAGGCCCCCAAAGCAGGAT
>CADBXQ010000090.1:7996-15832 GCA_902798675.1 Oscillospiraceae bacterium | reverse complement strand
ATTAGCAATCATCCCCGCAATCAGGGCGACTTCGATGCTGTGGTTTAAAACATTTTGACCATAGCTTGTTCTATATTTCAGGCGCCCCAGCAATTTAGTCATATCAGCATTGATTCCATGAACATTTGTTTCAAGGATCGCTCGTTCGCCTTCCGATTTTATCATTTGCTCAACTTCGCGCGAAGATTTTTCAACAGTCTCTTCAATTTTAGCGGGATGTATGCGCCCGTCTGCCATTAAATGCTCCAAAGTCAGCCTCGCAATCTCTCTTCGAATGGGGTCAAAACAGGACAAAGTTATTGCTTCTGGAGTGTCGTCTATAACAAAATCAACGCCGGTTAAAGTTTCAAGCGAGCGAATGTTTCGACCCTCTCGTCCAATTATTCTTCCCTTCATTTCATCCGATGGCAAAGGAACAACAGAAACCGCAACTTCCGAGGTTTGATCAACAGCAAATCTGGAAATGGCAAGAGAAATCAAATTTCGAGCTCTTTGCTCAACATCATCCTTAATCTGCTGCTCCAAAACGGCGATTCTGATGGCCTTTTCGTGTTCAAGCTCGTGGTCAAAACTTGATAAAAGCTGAGATATGGCTTGGTCTTTAGTCATTCCGGATATTTTTTCCAATGTGGTTAGCTGATTTTGCTTGATCTGCTCAACTTCCTCAAGCGTTTTATCAATTTGAACTGTTTTTATTGTTAAACCTTCTTCTTTTTTTTCAAACTGAGTCATCTTTTTTTCTAAAGATTCTTCTTTTTTCAAGAGGCGTCGTTCCTGTTGATTCAGTTCTGAGCGCCTGTCTTTGATCTCTTTTTCCGCTTCAGCTCGAAGCTTGTGGATCTCGTCTTTAGCGTCGACAATTGCTTGCTTTTTGCTCGACTGGGCCTCTTTTTTTGCGGATTCAACCAGATTTTTCGCATGCTCCTCGGCGCTTCCAATTTCAGATTCAGCAATTTTTTTGCGATATTTAACTCCAATTTTGAAAAATAAAAACGCAACCAAACAACCCGAAACTAAAGTTGACAAAACTATTAACAAAATAACCATTAATGTGTCCATAACTTCCTAAATATACCTCCCTTGATTCTGACTTTCTCAAATTCAAAAAACATCCAATTTTGCTAAAACAAAAGACATATGCTTTTTAATAATTAAAAAAGCACTCCAATCACACTTTGGATGATCTAGGATATGTTCACCTAATTTTACAACAATTTTCTTGCAATGTCAAATCAAATTTAACTCAACGCAATAAATAACTGGAGGATTGGGCGCCAAATGTTGGACTTGGGTCTGAAAATCCCAAATATAGTCATAAATATTTCAAAAAAATAATTTTATTCACACTGTGAAATTTAAGCGGCATAGACAAAGAGCACATGTTGAAAAAATCGAGCAGGATTCAGATTCGAAAACACTTATCATAGCCAAAATTTGATTTTTTTCCCCAACCATCAATTCCTGCTCTTCGCATAGCTCCAAATATGCGCTTTTTAAAGCCACTGTCAACCTTTTCGCGAGAGGCCACAAATTCTTTTGTTGATTGGCGGGCGGTTTTGCCGTCTGCTGGGCAAGCGCTCCCAACAATCTGAAAGCCAAGCTTTTTAGCGACGCGACAAACTTCGCTTTCACTTACAAAAACAAGCGGCCTGATCAAGGTTATATCCTTCCTGGAAAGATAGGTTTTTGGGGCAAAACAACCAATCCTTCCCTCATTAAACAAGTTCATGAGAAATGTCTCAACAGCGTCATCCAAATGATGGCCAAAAGCAATTTTGTTGCAGCCGTTTTCTTTTGCTATGTCATGAAGAGCCCCGCGACGCATTCTTGCACACAAACTGCATGGGTGGGTTTCTTTTCTGATGTTGAAAATAACATTTCCTATATCAGTTAATTTGACTATATATGGAATATTATAATTATCACAAATATTTTTCACACAGGCATAGTTAGAAGGCACGCCACTAAACTGCAAATCCAGCGTTATGGCAATGATGCTAAAATCCAAGCGCAAGTATTTTTTGACTCTACACAAGCCTTCAAGCAAAATCAAACTATCCTTGCCGCCTGAAACTCCAATTGCAATTTTATCTCCAGTTTCAATTAAATCAAACTCATCAATAGCTTTTTTAATCAAACCAAATATTTTCTGCAAAAACCAAACCTCCCATAAATTCAGACACACATTGCACTTAAGTCATTATACATCATCAACTCAAAAATTGCAAGACAATTCACAAAATGATAAAGAAAAAATTTGCGTGGGAGTGTCAATGGCCGCGATATATAAGTCAGTGTATAAAAAGCAAATGGGGCTTAAAAAAAGCCACTAATTGTTTGATTTAATTGGGTTATATTTGTTCTAAGTAAAACCTCTTTTAAAATCCAAACTCTTTGCTTGAAATTTTAAAAATAAAATGCTAAAATGATCCTTTAAAGAGCAAAAGGAGGGGACGGGTTGAAGATTCGCGAGTCTGGCGAAAATTATCTTGAGGTTATGTTGATTTTGAGCGAGGAAAAGGGATATGTCCGATCTGTTGACATAGCTAAAAAGTTGTCTTTTTCCAAGCCCAGCGTTTCAAGAGCGGTTTCGATTCTGAAAAAATTGGGATATATATTGATTGATGACAAGGGAATGATATTTTTGACTTCCGATGGCAAGAAAATTGCTGAGAAAATATATGAAAGACATTGTTTTTTAATAAAATGCTTTAAATTTTTAGGAGTTTCTGAGAAAAACGCCCAAGAAGATGCATGCAAAATAGAACACGTTATGAGCGAGGAAACGTTTGAAAAATTAAGAAGACATTTTAATAAATTATTTTAATTAGAAAATATCTTAATATGATAAAAAATAAAAACCTTCCGAGCCAAAAAGTTTAAACTCAAAAGGTTTTTGCCGAGAGGTCGATTATTTTATAGAGTTGACATATAAATTTATATTGCTTTCAAATTCATCAACCGCCGCCGAAATTTTTTGATTAAAGGATTTACTTTGGTCTGCGTTAATCCCGGAAATTTCGTCAACTATTTTGCAAAATGAATCTCTAATTTTTTCAAGCTGGGGGTGGTTTTTGAGAACATCGTTTAAGTGGTCGATCTCGTCCATTTCGATTTAGTAAATCTTCTAAATATTTGAGTAAATTTTTGGTTTGTGGAAGATATTAGATCAATTAAAATTTTTTGAGCGTCATTTTCATTATGCTGTTTTAGCGTGGTTTTTATTGTGCGCGCGATATAATTTAGTTCATGTTTATATATTTTCGACGATTCAATTTTGTTAAGGCTGGCTTTAAAATTTTCTTTTTCATCAAATAGTTGTTCATATATAAGCGATTCCAGCTTCCCGATTGAGTCGAATTTATCTTTAAAGGTTGAGCTAATGACAGCTTGGGCGACTCGATTTGCAACATCATTTTTCTTTTCTTTTTGAATATATTCCACCAAGCTTCTGGCTGGCTCAAAGTTTTCATACATTTTCATATCCTCGTCTATATAGGTTTTTATGCAATCGACGAGAGCGTCTTTGAGCTTTGCGCGCTGATGGCGATCTTCTGGGAGATAGAGTGGATTTAAAACGTCAATAATAATTTTGGCTCGGTCTATATAGTTTTCGTTTTTTCTCAATTTTAAAATTTTGTCAATCACTTGCATTTTTTCATCTGTTGGAGCGTTTGAATAGTAAATTTGGTTGATCAGGGGTTTGAGCTTTTCGTTAAATATATCACCAGAGCCATTTATCCAATCCTGACTGCGATGTCAAAATCATTGGGGTTTTCTTTGAGTTTTTTTAAATTTTCACAGCATATTTTAGATTCCAGTTTAACTATTTTTTCAATATCTTCGTCCTGTTCATCTAAAAGGCAGCCCAGTAGCAGAGTTAATGATTTGATTGATTTTTCCAGTTCAAAAAGAAATAGTTTGTTTTCATCACCAATATCCAAAGTGTCTATTTCTTCCAACAATTCGCAGACTTTTAATGTCTCTTCTAAATCATAAATCTTTAACGCATTTTTGAGCGAATTTATGTTTTCATCAACCTCTCTAACTTTGTTGGAAAGGGCGACATTTTTAGTGTTGGTTTTTATTGCGCCAATCGAGGTTTCACAAGTTGCCAAAACAGCTGCTGCGCAAAAAACAGCCACAATCCTTTTGAAAAATTTAATTTTCATTTTAAAATTTCTCCTTTTGTATATCAATTAATATTTTAATCCTGTTTCACTTTCTTAAGTATATCACATATTTTGCGAAAATGTGTTAAAATTTTATGAAATATTTGTGAATAATTGTGAATTTTTTTAATTTGCTTTAGGATATGGAAAATTTTAGGGTTTTATTGGCAAAACATAACCCAATCTGCAAATTGTGTTTTTTATATATCACTTGACATATTGTAATTTAAAATGATATAATTAAGAAGTAAATAAATGTAAATGTTGATTTAATTTTTTATCTTTGCTTCCTTTCCCATGGTTTGGGAATAAATATTAAAAACATATTTTAAATGTTCAAAGAAGGAGAGGTTTTTATGCAAGGTTTATTAAAAATCAATTTAAATGGCGGCTTAAAAAGATTAATTTCAACTTTAATTTTCTTGATGATGGTTTCGGCAACTTTTCCAATGCATATGCTTTCGGGCTGGGTTTGGGCGACGAATCCTGACATAACTGTTGAACTAAAATCAGACAATCTCGCTAATGTGGCCACTTGGATGAGTAATGAAGGTAATTTGAGTAATAGTAAATTGGTTAACAATGAAATGCCGGAAGAGATACTTATTGAAGTAACCACAGATATTATCGTCAATAGCTCCTATTCACCGGATAAGCTTCCAACAATGACTACTGGTAGTAGTGATGAAAATAAATACCTTTTTGATTTCACTGATAAGCGATTCAAAGATAAAACGATAACCATAGATGGGACAAAAACTGGAGGAGGATACAGCACAATAACCATAGACAATGCTGATTTATTTTTCTTGAACATGCAAAATTGCAAAGTTGTTTTGAAAAACATTGTGATTGATGGCAAAGGCGATGGTGAAATAGAAAGAGACGACGCTTTAATCAACGTTGGGCTGGCGTCGGAATTAGAAATACGTCAAGCAACCATTCAAGATTGTTGTAATTCTGCGGACAGTGGCTGTGGAGGCGCAATAAACAATAGGGGAAATTTGAAATTGTTAGAACGCAGTAAAATCAGTAATTGCACTTGTATTGGCGAAAAAGGCTGCGGAGGCGCGGTATATAACAAGGGAATATTGATAATGGATGAAAAATGCGAAATTAACGATTGTGCTTGCGTGCAAAGCGGAGGTGCTATATATAACGGTAACCAGGTGATAATTGCAGGAGAAAGCTTGATTAATGGCCGTTTTAGCACATCAGAAGGTCAAAATGCGAATCTTGGAGGAGCAATATATAACGACAGTGTTGGAGTGGTAACTATTGACGATTGCAGAATTGAGAACTGTTTTGCCAATGACTGTGGAGGCGCTATATATAACAAAAGTACTGCAACGTTAACTATTAACAAATGCGATATTGCTGATTGTCATGTTGCTTTTTCTGCAGAAGATGCAGAAGATAAGGAACACGCAGATGCCATATATAATCAAGGCGTCTTGATGCTTCCTTCCCAAGCATTAGAACTATTAACTGTTACATTACCTGCGGGTCACAGTCCTTGTACGCACAATAGCAATTCCGCCGGAGTGTGTGGATATGACGGAATTTATAATGAAAATGGAATTGTTCGAACAAATCCAAATTATAAAATTGAGTTTATTGATAGTGATACAAAAGAAAAACTGGGTCAGGGAATGTTCACCAAGTATTCCGATGTGTGTGTTCCCCAGCGAGCAGGATATAAACTTGTTGGCTTGACCGATGAAGGCTCAACAACAATAGATGTGACAGATGATAAATTTAAATTAATCGATGACATTATACCAAACGCAAAGCAGGAGGGTGTGATAACTTTAACCGCCACGTATAAAAAAGTATATACAATCCAATATATTTATGACAATAAAGTTGTTGCAACAAAGAAAGACTGTGTATACGATCAAACGACAATTAACACGATTATGTCTAATCAATTGGTCAATATCACTGTGGATGGCGGTGATGGACTTGATGAAATGGCAGAGATAAAGCTTGGCTATGAATTTTCGAAGCTTACTTATGGTGAAGATTGGGACTATGTTGCTGCTGGAGAAGGTGCAACGACTTGGGAAGACTTGAGCCAAGCTGCAGTTGGTGATGTGATACCTGTTTTTTTAAATCATCACCCAAAACAATATAGTATAAAGTATGATGTTTCTGCTGTAAAAGATGCTGCAATTTCAGATCAACAAGTTAAATTTGGTGAAGACATTAAAGCAGTGACTCCGCCTAAAAAATCGGGATATGATTTCAAATGCTGGCATGTTCTGGGTCAAGATGGAGTTGAATTGACTGATCCTGACTCTAATGAACCAATTGACTTCGAAACAGCAAAAGCGAATTGGGAGACTTTAGCAACTGCTGCTAACAGTGGTAGTGAGATAAAATTAAAAGCAGTCTACATTCCAAAAACATATACTATAAAATATAACCCATATAGCGGCGATACGATTGACGACGAAACTTACACACCCAGTGAAGATAAAAATCTCAACTCTTATGTTGAAGTGTCGTCTACAAAACCACGCCAATCAGGCTATGAATTTAAAAAGTGGGTATATACCAAACCTGACGGAAAGGATGCGGATGTTGCAGGCTCCACATGGGCCACATTAATACAAAGCGCAATGGTTGATTCGCAGGGCCAAAACGTGATCGTTCTCAGGGCCATATACGAAAAAATCGAGCCTCAAGAAGCGAACAAGTCTTCTCCAAAAAATCCTTCCTATATCGATGGCAAAGCATATGAGAGCGGATCCGTTATTACAAGTCAGAATTGGTCTGGAAACGCTTAAGATTTCAGATTCATTGGGCAAAAATTTCATTTCAAAATAAACAAACGCCAGCTCTTTGTCGGGCTGGCGTTTGTTTGTTTTTGTGATATTTTGTGTTTTTGAGCTTGTTGATTATTATTTATACACAGCTTCCAAAATGATCAGGTTGTTGCCGTCTTCGTCAACAACGGCGCTTTGCATTAATTTTTCCCAAGTTGGTTTATTGTTTTCATTAAATAGACCATTCGCGCCATATTTCCACTTTGTAGTATAAACAGGAGTTTGAGTTCTGTCCGTTGATTTTGCGGTCTTGAGGTACTTTTTTGCAATTGGTTTCTCTAATTGTAAGCCTTCGTCCATGCCGATATGAACGGGTTGATCACCAATAGACGTGCTACTCTTTGTGTTATACTTTATAATATATTTTTTGGGCGTGTAAACCGCTTTTAATTTTATCTCATTACTACTGTTAGCAGCAGTTGCTAAAGTCTCCCAATTCGCTTTTGCTGTTTCGAAGTCAATTGGTTTGCCAGACTTAGGATCAATCAATTCACTTCCATTTTTATCCAAAACATGCCAGCATTTGAAATCATATCCCAGTTTTTCATCTCTAGGCGTCATTGTTTTAATATCATCACCAAATTTGACTTGCTGAGAAGAAGCTTGATTGTCCTCCAAATCTTTAACGGTCAAAGTGCTTTTGTTTTCGTCAACATATTCCAAATTGTATTGTTTTGGAGCATGATTTATCATGAATGTTATCACATTGTCATCCGCTTGACTTATCAAATTATCACAGTTTAGGCCTTCTTTGGGAATTGGAACATTATCACGGCCATAGGTGATTGTAGACAATTCATAACCCAGATTTGGCTCTATTGCTTTCTTAAAAT
>CADBXQ010000090.1:0-7975 GCA_902798675.1 Oscillospiraceae bacterium | reverse complement strand
TCGCTTAAAGCAACCTTCGAAGGGTTAAAGGAATTTACATTCGAAGCTGTAATTATTTGATCTTTTTCTGATTTAATGAGCTTATTTTTACAAATATGCCTTATTGTGTATAGTTTATCGTATTTAGCTTTTAAAGTTATCACCCAATCTTTTTCAGTATTAATGATATCATCGTCTAAATTGAACGTATACGTATCACCCGCTTGTTTGACTCTGATATTTTTATTGTCATCGCCATACGTCAGTTTATTGAATCTATATCCAGGTCTGTTGGGAACCGTATAGTCGTTCCTCTCGGTTGCAAGATCTTGAACATATAATTTTTCTGAAGGATCGTCGGAATCAACAAAAACCAGTTTATAGTATGCTTGTCTAAAATGACTGCTGCAATAGATTCCGGGATATCCAAGCGTTTTATCTTTGGGGGAATTATAGTATTTTTGTAAATCACCAACTGACAATGTTCTGCTTTGGTCATTAGGATTTTTAAATTGAATCGGGGAGGCAATCAATAAATCTGTGCTAAAATTACACTTAACATAGGGGCCAATAAAGATATTGCTGCCTCTCTTCTTCATAAAATCCAATAACTGGCATTGTTTCTTTTTCACTCCTGTGTCCTTTTTGGCCGGCGTTGCCTTTTTGAGCTATAATTATTTTTGCTTTATCTTTATTAAAATCTTTGTCATACCAGATGCCATCAACACAATAAACCTCAACCTCCTGCGCGACCCATGTATTTTGTGCTTGTTTGCTACCGTATGCAAAGACAAAAAAACTTATCGCTTCACAAACTACCCACCATACCACTCCAATTAAAGCTCCTACCGGACCACCGACAAGACTAAATGTCACCAGGGCCGCATACCCTGCTGCCGACCAGGCAGCAGCCGCTACAAGATAACTTTGATCTCGAGCCATATTGTTGTAGTCTAGAAATTCATTTAAATTATCTCTATGTCCTTTGTCTAAAAAGTCTTTTAATTTGTATGATTTTGTTGTTTCTGTTTTTTCGATTTTGTCGGGATCGCCTTTCGATATATGCTCTCCACGTCTGTCCTCATCATCGCATTCAACATCGAATTTATATATATTCACATCACCGCCATCGTTGCCATTTCCGCCATCGTTGCCATTTCCGCCATTTCCGCCATTTCCGCCAGCACCATAGAATGTAATAAGCATGCCATTTTCATAGGGGGTTGCATATGACCAATTTATCTTAGCCGTGCAATCGCCGCCTCTGCCGCCAATTCCTCCCTGGCCGCCGTTATTGCCATTGCCGCCTCTGCCGCCAATTCCTCCTCTGCCAATAAGATCATTTTGAGCAAGCGAATACATCCAATACGGATTCACCTTTTGAATGCTACTGAAGTCTTGGCCCTTTGCGCCGTTTCCGCCATTGCCTCCGCTTCCGCCATTGCCTCCGCTTCCACCATTGCCTCCGCTTCCACCATTGCTTATTCCCACTCCAGTGCCGCCGTTGTTGCCATGGTTGCCATTGCCCCCTTTGTTAATTTCTATTCCCATGCCGCCATCGCCGCCATCGCCGCCATCGCCGCCGTGAATTCCATCAAAGCCGTCATCTTTGTTGGTTATGTTCGCTCCCTCTCCCCCTTTTCCGCCATTTCCTCCTTTTGCTCCATTACCGCCTTTGCCGCCTTTGCCTCCGTTACCTTTTTTGCGGATCTTTAATGGGTCCCGTAGCCTATGTTGAATGTAGTAATGTTCATCTCGATTATCTTGATCATGATATACACAATATATCGCATTATATATTTCATCTTTCACTAATTTTGTCGGGAATCCATCTCCCCCTTTTCCGCCGTCTCCCCCGTCTCCATACACGCTTAAACAGTTGCTAATTGTCCCATTGTTGAGGACGATTTTCCCGCCACCGCAGCAATAAATCGCCCCGCCTTTGCCTCTGCCGCCATTGCCGCCGTTTTGGCCATCGCATCCCGGTTTTCCATCCGCTCCTTTTCCGCCATTTCCTCCAATAGCTTGACAATTCAAAATTTTCGCGTTTTTGTCAAGAGCGGTGCCACTGCCAACACCAATTGTCACTTGACCGCCTTTGCAATATATCGCGCCTCCCAAAACATCCTCCCCGTCTTTTCCAGCGCCTCCATTGCTTCCTCTATTGATGCAATTTTGAATTGTAACACCTTTGCCCACGTTTAATATTGGAATGGAAGTTGATTTTTTATCTTTTTCCAGATGAATAAAAGCGCCTTGACGTCCTTGAACTTCAGTTGTTATCGGTTGATTAATAGTAATGCCGTTTGGCATCTCATATTGTATATATTCTACTATGCTTCTTTTCGCTGTTCCATCAATTCTTATGTTGTCTAAATTCACTGTTCCATACTTCATGCACAGGAAAAACAAATTCGGATTTGAGATCGCTATAGAGTTTCCTGATATATTTATAGTTTTATTATTAAATTTATTATCAGAGAAATCGAAAAGGTAATTCTTCCCACCGCCAGTAGTCATTGTTGGAGTCGAACCGCCGTTAATATCGAAATTTTTTGTTATAACAATATTTATAGTCGATTTACCGTTCTGAATGGCAGTCGACAAATTGCTATTCAAACTATTCAAGTCATTTAAATTATTCAGTGTAATAGTTGTAGTATCATCACTGCCTGCGCAAACCATGCTTTTAAGCAATAATAATGGAAAAGTCGATAAAATCATAGATACACAAATTAAAGTTGAAATTAACCTTTTTAAACCGCCATGTAAACTAATTTTTGACACACTTGACATAAAAAATCCTCCTAACAAAATAATTTAAAATGAGTTTTGAAAATTCACTTTCCAAACCGCTGGAAATGTGACTAAAGTTATAGAATGAGCCATAGCCTCATCCATGTTTAAATTATATCATATTATGACAATTTATGTCAATTTTTTTGTTTTTAAGGTTGGCCGGGCCCACCACTTGTTGCGGACTTTTTTAGCAAGGGTTTTATTGGTTAAATATAACCTGGTCGAAAAAATTATGAAATTTTACGGAGCTTGCTTGACAAGATTTTCCATTTTGTGATATAATCAGAGGCGTGAATTTTCTATCAGGTGGAGGTTGCTTTTGATGGTATTAAAAAAATTGGTTTCAAAGTTGACTTGTTTTTTGCTTGCTGTGGGTGTTTCGCCTATGCATGCTTTTAATAGTTCAGTTTATGCTGACGGCGAGCAAGAAAAAAACGTTGTAGTGCTGAATGAAGCGCATGATGAAGAGGAAGACGTTGTAGTGCTGAATGAAGCGCAGAATGATGATGAAGATGTTTCAGTGTTGCATGAAGCGCAGAATGATGATGCTGGGAGTAATGTTGCAGTGTTGCACGAGGCTCAGCATGATGATGAAGATGTTGTGGTGCTGAATGAAGCGCATGATGATGATGAAGAAGAGGACGTTGTGGAGCTGCATAAGGCGCATCACGACGATGAAGAAGAGGACGTTGTGGAGCTGCATAAGGCGCATGATGACGATGAAGAAGAGAACGTTGAGGAGCTGCATAAAGCGCATCACGACGATGAAGAAGAACATGTTGTGGAGCTGCATAAGGCGCATGATGACGATGAAGAAGAGAACGTTGTGGAGCTGCATAAGGCGCATGATGACGATGAAGAAGAGAACGTTGAGGAGCTGCATAAGGCGCATGATGACGATGAAGAAGAGAACGTTGTGGAGCTGCATAAAGCGCATCACGACGATGAAGAAGAACATGTTGTGGAGCTGCATAAAGTAAGTGACGATGAAGAAGAGAACGTTGTGGAGCTGCATAAGGCGCATGATGACGATGAAGAAGAGGACGTTGTGGAGCTGCATAAAGCGCATCACGACGATGAAGAAGAGAACGTTGTGGAGCTGCATAAAGTAAGTGACGATGAAGAAGTAGTAGTGACTTTACACAAAGAGCAGAATTAGAATGTTTTTGATTTTTGATTGAAATTTTTTTTAGAACAATTGCACTATTTCACACCTTTAAAATGTGTTATTTTAGGTGATATTTAACAAATATTTGGTTATGGTATGGACAAGAATTGTTTTAAGTTGTAAAATAAGGTTGTTCCGTTTGTGATGGTGTTGAGGAGGAATTAGATGACTGATTTAAAGAAATTATCCACTGTGGGTGTTGTTTTGGTGATATTTTCCGTCGTGTTCGGGTTTAATAATTCTCCTCTTGCTTTTTATCGCATGGGATATGCTTCAATATTGTGGTATTTGTTTGCTGGGGTGACTTTTTTTGCTGAATATGCGTCATCTTTTAAAAACAGTGGTGGCGGCGGTATGTATACATGGCTGACTGCGGCCAAGGGGGAGCTTTATGGCTTTGTTGGAGCGTTTATTTTCTACTTTGCCTTTATGGTTTGGATGATAACCGTCTCTATCAAAATATGGATTCCCATGTCGTCATTTTTGTTTGGTGAGGACACAACGCAAAGTTGGAGTGTTTTGAGCCTAAATTCAACCCAGACTATAGGCGTTTTAGCGGTTGTTTTGATGATCTTGATAACTTTTTTCGCAACCAGAGGATTTAATAAAATTTCTTTCATTGCCAAGTTTGGCGGAATTGCGAATGCTGCGATAAATTGCCTTCTTTACCTGGCCAGTTTGGCTGTTTTGGTTTTGACGGGCGGGGACTTTGCCCAGCCTATTGAGGGAGTGGAGTCGTTTTTTTGCTCTCCAAACGCTCAGAGCGGGGATTTGTTCTTCATTTTTGGCTTCATCACATTCGCTTTGTTTGCGTATGCCGGTCCTGAAAGTTTGGGAAGTTTGGTTGAGAAAACCAAGTCAACGAGGGCGTTTTCCCGCGGAATTTTGATTTCGGCTCTGTTTATAGCTTTTGGTTATTCTTTTTCGATATTTTGCTGGGGGATCAGCCATAACTGGTCTGAGCTTTTCTCAGCAGAAGGTGTCAATATGGGCAATGTTTTGTATGTTATGATGGGCAATTTAGGCCATAAACTCGGGGTTGCTTTGGGGCTTTCGGCTGAGTCGGCTTTGTCGATGGGCGTGTTGTTTTCTCGGGCGGTTGGTTTTTCAGTTTTTATGACCTATATGGGAGCATTTTTCACAATAATATATTCTCCGCTCAAGACGATTTTAGACGGAGCGCCGCAAGGGCTTTGGCCGAAGTTTTTTTCGAAAAAGAATAGGTTTGACATGCCGCATATTGCAATGTGGATTCAAACTGGAGTTATTTGTTTTTTTGTTCTCATGTTCTCTTTTGGCGGCCAGGGAGCTAAATCGTTTTACAATATTTTAATTTTGCTTGCTAATGTTGCGCAGACTATGCCGTATTTGTTCATCTCTGCTGCTTTTCCCGCCTTTAGGAGAAACAGCGCTTTAAATCATGAATACACTTTGTTTAAGTCTAAGGCGATGGTCTATTTGGCGGCTGTTTTGGTTTTCTTTGTCGATTTGTTAGCCAATATATTTATCGTTATTCACCCCATACCAGCCGGGGAGAACGATGCGGTGTATCAGGTTGTGTGGATGGTTGGCGGGCCGGTTTTGTTTTTTCTAGCTGCTGTTATGATATTTTACAGATACAAAAGAAGATCCAGAAGAGGATGAGTGTTGGCTTGGCTGAATTTTTTGGGGTTTTAAAAATTTATTTGTGAAAATTTTAAATAAACTATTGACAACTGAAATTGGTTGGTGTATAATATGGGCTGTTGGGGTTGTTTGTGGATTTAATCTGGAATTTTTCCTTTGGGTTTTGCATATTAATTATATTGTGGTTTCCCGCGGGTTTAGCTCATCCGGTAGAGCGCCACCTTGCCAAGGTGGAGGTAGCGAGTTCAAGTCTCGTAACCCGCTCCAGTGGCGATGTAGCCAAGAGGTAAGGCATGGGTCTGCAACACCCTGATCACCAGTTCGAATCTGGTCGTCGCCTCCAAAAAAAGCTAACAGGTTGATTTTTTCTGTTGGCTTTTTGTTTTTATTTTAATATTGCGTTTTAAAATTTTTAATTATTTAATAAATAATTAAATGAGGTTTATGTTTTTATGTTTGTGATTTTAAAGTCTGATGTTGAAAACCGAGAAATTGAGAAATTTTTGACTGAATTTAAAAAAACATATAACGCTGATGGTAGGTTAGTTGCAAAAAATCATAAAAAAGTCATTGTTATTTTTGAGAATAATTTGAAAATTGATGTTGGTGTGTTAAAATCATTTGACTTTGTTGATTATATTGATGATTCTGGCGAATTAATAGGACTTGTCAGTAGATTTTTCAAATCGGATGACACCATGATTTCAATTGGAAATAAAATGATTGGAGAGGGAAATTTTTGCGTTATATCAGGTCCGTGTTCTGTTGAAAGTGAGCAGCAAATATATGCCATTGCAAAAAGGATAAAAATGGCGGGTTGCGGGCTTTTGCGAGGGGGAGCGTTCAAGCCTCGAACTTCTCCATATTCCTTTCAAGGCCTTGGGCGCCGGGGAATAGAGCTGCTTTTGGAAGTTAAAAGAGCCATGGGGCTTTGTGTGGTGAGCGAGCTAACCGACCTTAAATATTTGGATTTGTTTTCGGATATAGACGTTATACAGGTTGGAGCAAGGAATATGCAAAATTTTGAAATGCTCCGCCAGTTGGGAAGATGCGACAAGCCGATAATTTTGAAAAGGGGCATATCAAACACAATTCGTGAATGGCTTTTGAGCGCTGAATATATACTATCCGGCGGAAATAATAATGTGATATTGTGTGAGCGAGGGATTAGGACGCATGAGCCGCTGACGAGAAACACCTTGGACATTTCGGCCATACCTATGGTTAAAAAAATTTCTCATTTGCCAATTATTATTGACCCCAGCCACGCAACGGGTAGGAGATGGATGGTTGCTCCGCTATCTAAAGCGGCGGTTGTTGCTGGGGCAGATGGCGTTATGGTTGAAGTTCATGATTCTCCGTCTAGTGCGTTGTCTGATGGCAAGCAGTCATTGAGTTTAGATGAATTTGATGATTTGATGGAAAATATGAAATCATTAGTTAAATTTTCGAAAAAAAATATATAATTATATGTATATTAGCATATATATGTGTGTCATCATTATTTTATTATAAATAACTGCTTGCAATATTTAAAATACTGTGTTATAATGATGGCGGTGCGGGATGTGTTAGTTTTGTCGAAGGAGATGGTTGACATTGAATATTTTGAAAAAAACATGCAAAAGATTGATTTTGATGATTATTTCGGTTTTTTTAGTGTTTAATTTGTGTGGATGCGAAAATATTAGTTTTAATTTTAATTCAAATGACCAGCAAGCCAATGAGCAGGACCAGCAAATGGGAATAGATGAAAAATTTGAAGGATATAGCACATATTTTTATGAACAGCTGACGCCAAAAGAGCAGGAATTTTATAGAGAAATTCTTGCCATCTTGCAAAAACGAGGGGAAAAGGTTAAAATTTCCGTTTCAGACAAAGCAACGGTCGACAAAATATATTCCTGCGTTATGAGTGATCATCCTGAGATTTTTTATGTGTCTGGATATACTTTAACTCAAGGCTCTGAAACATATTTTTCAGGAACATATATATATAGTAAAGAGGAAATAAATTCGCGCAAGCGAAAAATAGATGAATATGTTGCAAAATGTTTTGCGCAGATACCCACTAATGCAGATAGTTATACAAAGGTTAAAAATGTCTATGAGTATATTATTTCACACACACGGTATGAGAGCGTTGCAGGAGAGGATCAAAACATATGCTCTGTCTTCATTTCGGGAAAATCCGTCTGTATGGGCTATTCTAAGGCAACGCAGTATCTTTTGAATTGTTTGGGCGTTAAAACCATTTTGGTCACTGGGTATGCCAATATTGTCATTAATGGAGTTCGTATTTCAGCCGGTGGCCAAGGCGACAATCACGCATGGAATCAGGTTTTAATTGATGGAAATTGGTATTGTGTAGATACAACCTGGGGCGGCGGCTTTTCGAGTGAA
>CADBXQ010000089.1 GCA_902798675.1 Oscillospiraceae bacterium | reverse complement strand
TATCCGACAAATTCGCCCTTTTTGACTGTTTTAACCATTGAAACAACAGTTTTGAAAGACATAACCGGCCTGAGCGCATCACATTTAACCTGCGAGCTTGGTTTGAGGCCATATAAAATTATGCCCGGTCTTGCGTAAGAAAAGCCATTTCCAACTCCCCTCAAAATTGCAGCGCTGTTTTTGCAATGGGGATTTTTAAAATTTTTAGCAACTTCTGAAAATTTTCGAATTTGATCCAGGGTGAAAACTTGATCGGCCTTTGAGAGCGAATCTGCGCAGCAAAGATGGGTATATATTCCGTTTAATTTAAAGCCAGGCAGGTTTTCATATTGAGAAAGATCTCCCGAGGGCAAAAATCCGATCCTGTTCATGCCCGTGTCAACAACTAAATGTATTAAAATGTTTTTATTTAACTTTTCCAATTCTTTGCTCAAAGCAAGCGCATATTCCCTGCAATAGACAGATTGAGATATTTTGTTAAAAGAAAGCAGGTTAGCAAGGTTTGTTGGAGTATATCCCAAAACCAAAATTTCTCCTTTAATTCGAGCTTTTCGCAGGTCTGTCGCCTCTTCAAGGCTTGCAACCGCCCAGTGTTTGATTTGAAATCGTTTTTGCAAAAAATTCGCAACAGATTTTGCTCCGCATCCATATGCGTCTGCTTTAACAACCGCCATTATTTTTTCATTTTTATCCAGTTTTTTCATGATCAATTTCATATTAAACTCAAGAGCGTCCAAATCTATTTGAGCCCAACAACGTTTTTTAAAATTCAATTTAAGGTTCACCACTTTGTGTTTTTTATTATACAAATAGTATATATTTAAACTATGCCGCAATCGTCATAGTCTCGCCATTTTATTTTGTGTTGCCTATTTAGAAAGACTTGGTTTAAAATAAAAGTTGCGGTTGAAGCGATCGCAACAAAAAACAAAAGAATCGAAATCAATGTCAGTATAAAATATTTTTTGTTATTTGAATATTTTTTCATAATAAAAGTCCTTTCTTCAAATGATTTAAAAGTCTAAAGCAAAACAAGTCCTGTAATTTATGATAATATAAATTGCTTTATAAGTCAACACCAAATATAAAATTAAAAATTTTTATATCAAAAAAAATGCCATCCAAATGTTAAACTAAACATCGGACAACATAAAATTTCAAACAATTAAATTATTTGCTGGAGTTTAAAAGTTTTTGCAACTGAGATTTTTTGCGAGCAACTTTGTTTTTGTGAAAAACTCCTTTAGCGCCGGCTTTATCGAGCTTTTTTGACGCCAAAATGACAGCGTCTTCTTTGTTTTCCAAACCGTCTTTAATGGCGCAAACAGCGGTTTTCAGAGCGGTTTTTAGGTCGCTTTTAATCATTTTGTTTCTCAAGGTTTTGGTTTTTGTAACCCTAACTCTCTTTTTGGCTGAAGCAATATTTGGCACTTTTCAAACACCTCCTATAGTTTTTCAAATTATACATAAAACGTCAAATATGCGGCATCCACCGATACACATCTAACATTATATCACAATTTAAAATCAAATGCAATGGTGATTTTTAATTTTTTTTATTTAAATTTGAAGTTTTTAATTGATGCGCGGACAGTAGACAAAACAAGGCCACGTCGACTTAAAAGTCCAGACATTCATATATTGCAAGTTTATTAAGAGTGTTCTTTTTTGTGGAGGCTGAAACTGATTGCTTTGGGAATTTTAGGTTATATTTGTCCCCTTAATCGCTTCGCGGGAAAAGGCTGGCTTTTTGATTTAACCGCTTGCTTCAAATTAAGCCATCCTTGAGTAAGTCCTAAAAAAGCCGTGATTCTGGCCGTTTAAGCCGCGGCCGTCTCACCATCAACCATGCACTCAAAGCCCAATTTAAAATTTCAAAGCTTTTTCAGGGCTGATCCTTAACAAGTGTTAGTTAAACGTCATTAATTGGCGCTCTTTGTTGCGGATGCTAAGCTGCCGCTTGTTAAAGGCGCTTTCAAAGGGGTTGCGATTGAATTAAGGGTTAATATTACAGTTAGTTGTGAGCTGGCGGCGGGGTAAGCTGCCTGCGCCCTTGCTTTTTAAAACGCGATTGAGGATATCATAATTTATCAGGCAATTTTGATCAAAGAGCTTGGATTTTTTGAGAAAAATTTTACTTGGGACAAATATAACCCAACCCTAAATTATACAAATAGTATACTTGAAAAACCGGTTGCATATCACTTGAAGGCTCAACGGTGTGCGGAGCATTTGTTTTTGATGCTCT
Organism: Oscillospiraceae bacterium; assembly: GCA_902798675.1. Classification (GTDB taxonomy): domain Bacteria; phylum Bacillota; class Clostridia; order Oscillospirales; family Ruminococcaceae; genus RUG12519. The sequence goes on along the minus strand of CADBXQ010000089.1, from coordinate 1,850 downwards.
CCGGTTTATAGTATCCTTGTTCCTTTTGCGGACACGAATCGTTTGCAATGAGGCCGGTGTCTTTGCAAAACATAGCCTCTTGAGCCGCTGAACAGTCGAACTTTTCCTGTTTTTTTCCGCTAAGAAGCTTGCTCATAACGTTTCCAAAAATTTGAGACGGCTTGTTGATTGTTTGAACAGAAAGCTCCTTGCCGTCCGGATATCCAACCCAAACCCCTGCAACATAATCGTGGGTTAAGCCGACGAAGGTGAAATTTTTGTTGTCGTTGCTCATTCCGGTTTTTCCAACAACTTCTATGTTGATTTTGTCGAGGTTTGCTGCGGTTCCTGTTCCGTTTGTTATAACCTTTCGAAGCATCCTGTTCATGATGGCTGAGGTTTCTGCGGATATAACGATGTTTGAGATTCTTTTGGGCCGGAGGATAACCTCTCCTGCTGCGTCCAAGACTTTTTCATATGTTGTTGATTCGGTCAGCCTGCCGCCGTTTCCAAAAATTTGATATGCATTTGTGAATTCACTGAGCCGGATTCCCTTTGTCAGGGCGCCCATAGCAATTCCTGAAGACTCGCAAGTTCCGTTTTTTAGCGGGTGGGCCGGGTCGACAAGTCCGCTGAGTTTCAGGTTATCCGTCAAAAAGTCATATATATTTTTAACGCCCATTTGCTCAACAAGCTTTGTTGGAATGGTGTTTAGTGATTTTTCAAGGGCAAAAGAAGCGGTTATTTTGCCAAAATACTTTCTGTCATAATTTTGCGGCCAATCATTTCCATCAACTTTTTTTATTGGGGAGTCTTCGATCAGGGAAGAATATGTTATCAAATTGGATTCAATAGCGGGCGCATAGGCAGCCAATGGCTTCATGGTTGACCCTGGAGATCGATATACATTTGTTGCGCAGTTTATGGTTGTCCTGTCGCCGGATGGTTTTTTGCCGGTTCCTCCAACGCAGGCCTTCATGTTTCCGTTGAGGTCATATATCACAAAGGCGGCTTGAGGCTTGTTGTCAAAGCTTTTCCAGCCAAATGTTGAGGGGTTTTCAAAGAGGCTTTCGAGTTTGTTTTGCAGGTCGACATCTATTGTTGTGTATATGTTAAAGCCGGAAGATTTGACCTTTGCGTTGGCTTCGTCCCAATTTTCAATTTTATTTTTTTTCATATAGTCTGAGACAACTTGATTTAAAGCCGCATCAACAAAATAGCTTTGATATGTTTTGTCTCCAGTTCCAACGACCTTTCCCGGGTTGACTTTAACGGGAGTGTTGATGGCTTTTTGATAGTCTTCGGGGCTGATCATTTTCAAATCAAGCATTTTTTTAAGCGTCCTGTCTCGGCGTTTTTTGTTGTTTTCCGGATATTTTATCGGATCATATGTGACTGGTTTTTTGGTGATAACGGCGAGTGAAGCGCCTTCTGCAAGGCTAACTTCCGAAATGTTTTTGTTAAAATATAGTTTAGCTGCAGTGTTGATTCCGGCATAGTCTCCATTGCTTCCGCCTATAGGGATAATGTTGAGATATGCCTGAAGAATTTGATCTTTGGTGTATTTTTTTTCAAGGCTGATTGCGCGATGAATTTCCCGAACTTTTCGTTTGATTCCCTCAAAACCGCCAGCCTCGCTATCGCCAGTTAAATTTTTAACAAGCTGTTGGGTTATTGTTGAGCCGCCCTGATTGATTCCAAAATGCAAAAACATATTTGTGAATGCAATGAAAGTTCGCTGAAAATTAACTCCGTCATGTTCATAAAATTTTTCGTCTTCAATTGCAATTATCGCATTTTTGACGCTTGAAGGAACCTTGTCCAGGTCACACCACAGCCTGGTCGTTCCGCTGGATATTGATGATAAAGAA
>CADBXQ010000088.1 GCA_902798675.1 Oscillospiraceae bacterium | reverse complement strand
CAAGGACAATAGAAAATGAAAATGAACGAATGATAACCATGATAACAACATCATTCATTCCGTGCAGCGCAAAAATCCCCGTTATTGCTCTGATATGCGGGGCTGTTTTGCCGGATGTTTGGTATATAGCTCCTATAATATATTTTGTTTGCATATTAATAATTATAGTATCCGGCGTTATTCTCAACAAGCTTCAACTATTTAACAATAAGGAAAATAATTTCGTCATGGAGCTTCCAGCATATCACCTGCCTTCTTTAAAAAACACGGCTATACACGTCTTGGAAAACACAAAATCCTTCATAGTTAAAGCTGGAACGGTCATATTTTTGGCAAGCATCTTGATTTGGTTTTTGTCTAATTTTGGGGTTGGTCAAAATGGCTTGGGGATGGTTGATTCGCAGGACTCATTTCTTGCAGCCATGGGCAAATTTATCTCTCCTTTTTTTGCTCCGTTGGGATTTGGCCACTGGGAAGCTGCAGTTGCGACTATTTCGGGCTTGATTGCCAAAGAAAACATAATAAACACAATAGGTGTTGCGTCGAATTTGTCTGAAAATAGTATAAACATATCAGAAAAAATCGCAGCCATATTTCCAAACGCGATTTCAGCCTTATCTTTTCTTGCATTCAACCTGTTCTGCGCTCCGTGTTGCGCCGCGATTGGCTCGGTTTATAAACAAACCCGCAGCTTAAAATGGACAGGTTTTGCCATACTCTTTCAAACATCAGTCGCATATGTCATTTCATTAATAATATATCAAATATTTGGCATTATGTTCGGATATTTATCATTTGGATTTTGGACGCTTTTAACGCTTTTTATACTTATTGTCATCGTGTTTTTGGTTTTTAAACCCAGCCACAAATTGGAGCACACAAATGTTTGAGTTTATTGCGCAAAATATATCAACTATTATAATATTATTTGTTTTAGTCATAATTATTATGTTGGCGCTGAAGTGTATATTTAAACGAAACAAAAAGAACGATTGCTCGAGCTGTTGCAAAAATTGCCGTGGCTGCTTGCGTGATAAAAATGTGACATCAAGCAACTTTGAATCATAACATTATAATATTGTTTAAATAATTTTAATAAACCAAGTCTCAAATAAACCACAAAGCTCAAAGTTATCAATCTATATGCTTTATTTTTTGCTGATTTTATGTATTTTTCAATTATTATAATAATTATATGTTGACATTTTTTAAATTAAATGTTATGATTTAAGTATAGAGTTCTTTAAAATTTTATTATGCTTTGGAGGATCTACATAAATGGATAGTTCATCGAATCGTTGTTACAGGTGCATGAATATTCTCAAAAAAGAGGCGCTTATGTGTCCTAATTGCAAAAATAAAATTCAGTCCACGTTGAAAAACAGCGATTTTTTAAAGCCAGGGACGATTTTGTCCAATAGATATATTATTGGCGACGTTATTTCGCAAAACCACGAAAGCATAACCTACATAGCCCTTGATCAACATCTGGACGCAAAGATTGCAATCAAAGAATTTTTTCCTCATTTTCTTGTTAAGCGATCTGAGTTGGGCGAAATTTGTCTAGACTCACAAAAATCTGACCTGTTCAATAAAATCAAACTTGAATTTGCAAATTTACATGACTCGCTGTCTAAATTCAGGACGATACCTAATATATTAAAAGTTTTTTCTATATTTTTTGATGCAGACACTGTATATGTTATACAGGAACTGCCGCAGGGCGTTACGCTGCGTAAATATTTATCTAAATATTACGGAGAGCTTTTGTGGGCCAACTGTTCAAACATGTTTCTGGAATTGATAAAATCAATCAAACATCTTCATGACGGCGGCATAGTTCACGGTGGATTGTCGCCCGAAACGCTTCTTGTATATAATAATCAATTCAAAATAACAGGATTTTCTACAAAATGTCTCAGAATCAAGCAAAAAATTATGCCCTATGAAATATATGATGGATATGCAGCCCCAGAACAATATGATATACATGCTCTAGGGCCATATTCAGACGTGTATGGAACAGCTGCGGTGATGTATAAATCGCTCACAGGGACCATGCCCGTTGCATCCAACACCAGATCCTCAAATGACAACCTAATCCCGCCCGAAATTTTAAATCCAAACATTCCTAAAAACGTTTCCTTTGCGATTATGTCAGCTTTGAATCTGTCGCCGAAAATTAGAACGCAAACAATGGAAGATTTTTACGCAGACATCATCACCCCTCCCAGGTCCTCAAGCCAAGAGGCGGAAAAGATAAAAATCCAAAGCGAAGTTTATCCTGCAAACGGCCCAATTGTTTTTGAAGAAAAACACGAAATGAAGACCCACAAAGTGATCCTGCTGGCCATGACTATTTCAATTGGAATCGCTGTTTTTTTCCTGGCAATTGCTGTTTTAATCCTGTTTGGCGGCGATTTATTCTGAAACTAAACTACTCAAGAACAAAACGCATCAAAACTGGATTGTGATCTGAATAGGCAAACTCAGTGTCAACATTGTGAAGTTTAGTCACTTTAACATTACAAGAAACTAAAAATCCATCAATAACAAATGTCATGCAATCCGGCCCATACGGATACATCGCTGAGCGACAAGTAGGGATCAATTTGGAATCGTCGTATTTTAAGGCTTGCAAAATTCCCTCGGGGAGAAAATCTTTAGGGAAAGGCTGGGTGACCCATTGAGACTTCCTTGCTTTTTCGTTGTCAAGGGCCAAGACTGAATCCCCTGTAAAATCTTGATTAAAGTCTCCACCGCAAACAGTGTAGTTTCCGTTTTCATACTCTTCATGCATGTCCGAAAGAAGCTGTTTTAATTGAGAATCTCGAATTTTGCTATCTTCGCAATAAGCAGAAAGATGAACATTATATAAAACCAACTCTTTGCCATTTTCAACCGGTATGCGCGAAACGCTGTAGCACCGATCAAGATCAAAAAATCGTTCTAATCCATCGGAAACAGTCAAACTTCGCCGCAGACCAGACCCAATTTTTGCTTTACTCAGCGTCATAATTCCTGAATTACATATTCCGTGAGGTTGAGTTAAAGGATATGCTAAAAACACAGAATGGTAGTTAACTGCAAAAATTTGGTCATACTTGGGAAAATATTTGGCTATTTGATTTTGTTGATTTATATGATAGCTGCGAGTTGAATCTGTGTCAACTTCCTGAAAAAAAACAAAATCCGGATCAAATGAAAGCGTCTCACTTGCAGCTGTGTCTATATTGGCGATAGCACTTTCTTTGCTGTTGGCCCAAGTATGAGTTCCTCCATCCATAAAAAATGTAAAATCAGGCGAATATGCGCCAAAACCACAATTTTGAGTGATGGCGGTGTATTCCGTGTTGAGCTTCACACATTGCATTTGAGCTTTTTGTGAAACCTCCAGAGCCTGCATATCCTGTATGCGGTTATATGAAACAATAACATATAAAATATAGCACACAACCACCGCCACGATAATAGCGCTGGTTAAACCAACGATTTTCAATATTCGCTTTAACAAAACAAAAACCCCCTAACGCGCTAACAGTGATTTTTACATATCATCTTTAAGGTTAAAAGAAAGCTCCTCCCCGCAATTTGAGCAAACAACATCACTTGCTGCTATCATGTCATCATCCAAATAAATCACGTTTTCACAATTTGGACATAATGCCTTGTATGAAACATTTTCTTCTTCACCACAACAGCCACAATTTGCGTGCTCACATCCATAAACAATGTCCTCAACCCGGGCCAAACTTTCGTCTAATTCATCAATAATTTCGCCATTTTCAGAACATTTAACATTCAACTTTTTAACATCTGTTGCTATATCTTCCAGCAAATCCACAACTGCTTTTAAAATTTTAGTCTCATCCCCATGAGGATTTTGGTTCATTTGCTCAACTAAATCCTTTATGTGGGCTGATTTTTCAATTAAATCCACAAAAACCCTCCATTCAGTAAAAGTATAACATGAGAAAACTAGGCGCGTTCCATATATTCCCCAGTTCTTGTGTCTATTCTTATTTTGTCGCCCTCATTGACAAAAAGCGGAACTTTGATCTGGGCTCCCGTTTCCAAAACAGCGGGCTTTGTCGCATTTGTTGCTGTGTTGCCTTTTAGTCCGGG
>CADBXQ010000087.1 GCA_902798675.1 Oscillospiraceae bacterium | reverse complement strand
TAATGGTTTCGGATGCAAAAAAAATAATATCCCCCGAATTCAAGTCAAAAAACAGCCCTGTCGCGTTGTTGCTTCCATTGTATGAAGGCAAATCAAAGCCAAACTATAAAAGCATTTTGGAAACTTTTTCAAAACTCCAAAGCTTAATATCCCAAAATAAGGTCAGATCTGCATGGGCAATCGGATTTGGAGGCGTGGCTGAAGGCATATCAAAGATGTGCTTTGGAAACAAAATAGGCTTCACATTTGATAAAAACATAGATAATTACGCACTGTTTAACCCAATATACGGCGGATTTATCGTCGAATTATACAAAAATGAAGACGATTTGAACATCATTGGCCACACAACACGCGAATATGTCATTAGGCAAGGGACTCAAACAATCGTCAATTTAGACAAAATTGAAAGCAGCTATAAACTCACGCTTGAATCGGTGTATCCAACAACAGTTAATCAAACAAATTCAAATAATGTCGAAAATATATCATTTGACACCGCAACTCCTAGACGCTCGCCAAAAATAAAAAAAGCCACTCCAACCGTCCTGATCCCGGTTTTTCCAGGAACAAACTGCGAATATGACACTGCAAAACAGTTTGAAATTTATGGCGCAATGTGTGATATTTTTGTTATTAATAATTTGACCGAGTCAGGTATATCAGATTCTATAGATAAATTTTCTGAAAAATTAAAAAAATCCAACATATTGATGATTCCTGGAGGCTTTTCTGGAGGCGATGAACCAGACGGATCTGGAAAATTCATAACATCATTTTTCAGAAATATTTCAATAAAGGAAGAAATTCACAACCTAATCAAAAAACGTGATGGCCTGATTTTGGGAATTTGCAACGGATTTCAAGCCCTAATCAAGCTCGGCCTGATCGAACATGGCGAGATAACAGACCCTTCAAAAAATTCCGCAACTTTAACATATAACACAATCGGCCGCCACCAATCCATGATCATAACAACAAAAATTGCGTCTAACAAATCTCCATGGCTTAGCCACACGACTTTAGGCCAAACCTTTAAAATGCCAATTTCTCACGGCGAAGGCCGATTTATTGCGCCAAAAGAAACCATTAAAAAGCTGATCAAAAACGGCCAAATCGCAACTCAATATGTTGATCCGGAGGGAAATGCAACAATGAAACTTCCACACAACCCAAACGGATCGTATTTCGCGGTTGAAGGCCTGACCTCGCCGGACGGAAGAATTTTCGGCAAAATGGGCCACAGCGAGCGAGTCGGAGCCAATTTATATAAAAACATACCCGGCGTTGAAGACCAGCTAATATTTAAGGCTGGAGTTGAATATTTTAGATGAAATCACTTGCTTTTCACTTTCAGCGCCCTGAGAGCGTTTAATATGGCAATCATCGAAACCCCAACATCCGCAAAGATCGCAAGCCACATGTTGGTTATTCCCAAAGAGCCCAGAAACAAAATCGCAAATTTAACACCCAGCGAGAAAATTATGTTTTGCTTAACAATATTCATCGTTTTTTTGGATATTTTTATCGCTAGCGGTATTTTTTCGATGTCATCATCCATCAAGACAATATCCGCAGCTTCCATCGCAGCATCTGAGCCTATTGCTCCCATTGCAACCCCAACGTCGGCAAGCGAAAGAACAGGCGCATCATTAACGCCATCCCCAACAAAAACAACGCTTTGACCCAAACGACGATTTTTCAAAAACTGCTCCAGCTTCTCAACCTTCTCATTTGGCAAAAGTTCACAATAACACCCGTCAATCTCAAGCTGTTTTGCAACATTTTCACCAATAATTTTCCTATCACCAGTCAGCATAACAACGCGATCGACGCCCTCTCTTTTCAATTTGCAAACAGTTGACCTTGCGCCTTCCTTAATTTTGTCGGATATAACTATATTACCGATATATTTTCCATTTAAAGTCAAATAAACCACAGTTCCAGCCGAATCCACGCGGTCAAATTCAACCCCCATATCACGCATAAATTTCTCATTTCCGATGCAAACCCTGTTCCCATCAACCGTTGCCTTTGCCCCCAAGCCACTGATTTGCCTGACATCTTTAATCCGAGATTCATCTATTGTCTTTGCATATTCGCTTTTGATTGAATTGGCTATGGGATGATGTATGTGGCTTTCAACAAGCGCCGCAATTTCAATCAACTCAGGCCCAGACATAACGTTTGAACTGACGTCAATAACGCTAAATTTTCCGCTGGTTAAGGTCCCTGTTTTGTCGAAAATGACGGTTTTAACCCTGGACAGAGTTTCCAAATAGTTTCCGCCTTTAACCAATATCCCAGCTCTTGACGCTCCACCGATTCCTCCAAACCAGCTCATGGGAATTGAAATCACAAGCGCACAAGGACAGGAAATAACCAGAAAAATCAACGCGCGCTCAAGCCAAATTTCAAAATCCTGGCCAAAAAATATGACTGGAAAAACTGCCAACAACACGGCAGCAGCAACAACGCATGGAGTGTATATTTTTGCGAACTTTTTTCCCCCGTCATATTCACGCATCCGCTGACAATTTCGTCTCCCGGCTCCAAAACCCTTGGCGCGGATTCCCCAGTCATTGACGAAGTGTCGACGGATGAAAAACCCTTTTTTATAACCCCATCCAAAGGAACTTTTTCGCCCGGTTTAACAACTATTATATCACCAACCCCGACCTCGTTTGGCAAAACCTTCTCAGTCGCGCCATTTTCACGCTTTAAATTTGCATAATCCGGCCTGATGTCCATAAGCGAAGATATCGACTTTCGCGAAAAATCCGAAGCGCAATCCTGAAACAACTCTCCAATTTGATATAGCAAGACAACCATAACAGCTTCAGCGCATTCGTTTAGTGCAAAAGCGCCAATTGTTGCAATAAACATCAAAGAATTTTCGTCAAATATGTCTAATTTAGACGCATGCTTAACCGTTTTATATATGACGTCCCACCCAACGACCAAATATGGAATCAAAAAAGCAAAAAACCTGGCCCATCCAGAAATTGGCAAAATCACAACAATAATAAGTAAAACCACAGATAAAAATATTCTATAAAGCATAATTTTTTGCGTTCTGTTCATAAATTCACACATTCTCCAATCTCAAAATTTTTTGCACCCATCCACATATCTAACATTATATCAAACTAAATATCAACTTTCAACAACAATTATTTTGGGTTATATTTGTCCCAAGTAAAGTCTTTTCTAAAACATGCGACTCTTTGTCTAAAATTTTCAACAATTCAAAATATCCTTGATCGCGTTCCAAAAAAACAATGCAAAAGCCAAGTTAAGCGCCGCCAGCTCCGGGCTATCTGTAATATTAAATCTTGCTCAAATTTTCAAAACCCCCTCAACAAGCGGTAGGTAAATGACTGTAACCACATAAACTGCAAACCAACAAATTATTTTTCGAATTAAATCAAATATAAACAACAATTTTTTACATAATCAAAAATACAATAAATTATTGAGCCGCCCTGGCAATCAAAAATTTAATCGGAATTCCCTGATTGCTAAACAAAATTTCATGCTCACTCAACAAATTATTTTCAACATATTCGCTATTATGTAAATCATGCGTGATATATTCGATTTCAAATCCACTGCTTTCGAAATATTTTTTGCTGTCTGAAAATAATGAATCATCGTCAGTTTTAAAGTGAATTATTCCATTTTTATTCAAAAAATTCTTATATTTATCTAACTGTCTAAAGTGGGTTAAGCGCTTTTTGTGGTGTTTGCGTCGAGGCCATGGATTGCAAAAATAAATATATATCCTGTCAACAATATCATTATTATCAAAAATTTTATCACAATATTCAACATTATATCTCGTCAGCAAAATATTTTTCGGAGAAATTCCTTCAAATTCTTTTTCAACATTCCTTCGCGCAACGCCCAAAATATCATCGCTCATGTCTATGCCAATAAAATTCACATCCAAATTGCATCGCGCAAGCCTCGACAAAAAAACCCCCTTCCCGCAGCCCAGTTCAAGATGAAGCGGCTGAGCTTTTTTGAACAAACTCAACCATTTTCCTCTCATATCACACGGATTTTTTATGTAATATTCACATTTACTAAGCTCCGGCCTGGCCCAGCGCTTCCTTCTCATTCTCATTTTTTTAACCCCCAACATCCCTTAAAATTTCAACACGTTTAACATGATATTACATTTTTTTTTAAAAAACAAGTCTTTTCTTTCAATTAAATAGAAAACTCGCTCTGAGCGCCAGGAATTTTAATTTTGCGTTGTTTTTCAAAACATGCTCAACAAGCGGTAGGTAAATAACTTGAATTGGGGCTTGATCACAAACACCGATCCGCAACTTATATAAGAGCAATTCGAGTTATGGCCGGTTTGATTACAGATATGTTTGACACCCGCCATATTTTATGATATAATGCGGGATGAAAATTCAAAAGCGAGCGTGATCTAATAAAATGAAAGCATGGTGTTATTTTGTTTATGAAAGTTATATTAAAAACTATTCTAATAAGCCAAAGGTATGCGTCAAAACTTTGGGTGACAAATCCGTTCCCTGCGTTCCGTGCGAATATAAAATTTTAGCCAATAGAACAATCAAGGTAGAAAAAAATAAGCCCGAGAATAAATTTGCTGATTACCCTATTATTGATTCTGAAGTAATACGTGAATTGTCAAAAAATGATTCAGTGTCATATGAACAAAGAGATATGTTGATATTCGATGACAATAAAAGTTTTTTATTAAAAAATGTCAAGTTGATTATTTGGCCCTCTCCACATATTAAATTTTTATTTTCTGAATTTGAATTTTCTGCAAACGAATATTTTATCTCAGATAATTGTGCTATGGGTTCAGCGAATAGTTTGTTTAAATTTTTTACAGAAACTAAAGTCTCAGAAACTAAGGTTAAATCTATAAAAATATTTGTAACACTATTTCCAAGCGTATTAATAGAGCTCGGTGCAAATGGCAAAAAGTATGTGGAGCCAATTATTGATAGCTTCAATACTAAATCCGTTAACATCAATAAAAATAATATTTATAAAATATCATCGCAAATTGATAATTCACCTGATTCTTCTAATGAATCTAATGCGCATATCCAAATAGATTTGATTGAAGCTGTTGACCCTGATAAAGTTTATGATTATTTAGAGGAAATTGCAATATATTTTCAGCTTTTTTATCCTACTAAAATTAAAATCGATCATGTGTATACAATACTGGAAGATATTGACCAGAAAGTGGACACAATAACAGAGGAAGATAACTGTTTTGAATTTGTCACCACTTATTTAGATGCCTTATACCATCAATGCACTTTTGGTAATGACGTATTCACAAGACCCCCAGAATGGAACATTTTAGATTTTTTGAAAAAATGTTATGACAAGATTGCTTATAGAACATGTGACAATTATATGAGGAACATTAGGCTTTTTATTTTTGACTCTTCGCTTCCCACAGAAGACAGTTTTTTGTGTTGCTTTAAGTTTATTGAAAAATTTTATAAAGATTTAAACAGTAATTATACGATTGTAAAAAGGGCGATTAAAGAACATTATGATGAAAAATTAGATGATGATGACAAATATAAAAAAGCTGATTCTATTGTTAAGTTTAGAAATCATTATTCACACGAAGGATACTATTTACCTGAGTCGGGTAAGTTGAAAAAGCCTGATTTGATTGATAACCTTCGCATGGTGCACCAAATAGCGATGAACATTATTTTCAAAAGTATATTGGGATATGCATCTCATTATTTTCCCACGTTTCCTGAGTTTAAACCTAAACCTAATTCTAACCCCCTTGCATGGTTTTTGAAACGCCATTGAGGATATTATAATATATTGGTTTTTTTAGCAAAGAGTAGAATATTTTAAGAATGAAATTTATTGAGACAAATATAACCCAACTAAATCACAACAAACATTTGACACTCCATAAATAAAATGCTATAATTCCTTGGAAGCGCAGTTTAAACCGCAGTCGTGAATTTTGGGGGAAATGTTAAAATGAAAAATTTGCTCGTTGCTCAATCTGGCGGACCAACAGTTGCGATTAATTCGACATTGATGGGAATATATGATTTTGCTAGAAAAAAAGTGAATAAAATTTATGGTGCTAGATTTGGAATAAAAGGTCTTTTAGATGAAAATATATATGACTTGTCAAAAATTATAGACAAAAGCAACATCTCGCTGCTGTCTCAAACCCCGGCATGCGCGCTTGGGTCATGCCGTCAAAAATTAAAAGATCCAAACGAATCCTCCGAACAATATGAAAATTTAATTAAAATTTTTAGAAAATATTCGATTAATTACTTTATATATATCGGCGGAAATGATTCTATGGACACTGTGAGTAAAATCTCAAACTATTTGAAAATTAGCGGCATAGACGATATTATTATTGTTGGAGCCCCAAAAACCATAGATAATGATCTATTTGAGACAGACCATTGCCCCGGATTTGGATCCGCTGCAAAATATATCGCAACAACACTTTCTGAATTGGAGCGTGATTGTTCAATATACTCAATCCCGGCCGTGACATTGGTTGAAATAATGGGACGAGACGCAGGCTGGCTAACAGCTGCTTCTGCGCTATCACGCTTAAATGGCGCTAGTGGCCCTTCATTAATATATTGTTGCGAAAAAGTATTTGATATACAGTCATTTTTTAATGATATTGATGAAAAATTTAAGCAAAAAAATAACAACATCCTGATAGCTTTAAGTGAGGGAATTTGTGACAAGAATGGAAAATATATATCTGAAATTGGCTTTAACAATTACACTGACGAATTTGGCCACAAGCAAAACGCCGGCGCTGCTAAAATTTTAGACGGTTTTGTTAAAAAAGAGTTTGGATGCAAGGTGCGATCAATAGAAATCAACACATTACAGCGCTGCGCAGCCCACATCGCCTCCCTAACAGACATTAAAGAGTCGCTAAAACTCGGAGAAAAAGCCGCAGAATGTGCGCTAAACGATATGTGTGGAGAAATGTCAACAATAATTCGGAAAAGCAACGATCCATACCAAGTCGAATATAAATCAGCTCCAGCAAATCTCGTCGCAAACAGGACAAAGCGCCTGCCAGACGGAATGATTTCAGAGTCTGGAAACGACGTGACAATTCAAGCGATCGAATATCTAAAGCCTCTAATCCAAGGCGAACTTAAAATTCAATATCAAAACGGAATACCTGTCCACGCGGATTTGTTTCAAACGTAAAATATTGAGAATTTTTTCTATGGCTCCGATATATAATATAATAAAAATAAAATATTGGAGTTGTTGCGTATGAAAATTCAATTAAAACCACTCGTTGTGAGCTTGTTAATCAGCCTGGGCGTTGGCGGGATCGCAAGCATCCTAACATCAGGAAGCTACAGCATATATGAAAATTTATCAAAGCCCCCTTTAAGTCCTCCCGGCTTGATATTTCCCATTGTTTGGATAATTTTATATATATTGATGGGAATAAGCGCCTATTTAATATATATATCAAA
>CADBXQ010000086.1 GCA_902798675.1 Oscillospiraceae bacterium | reverse complement strand
GTTGTTCCAAGATCGATTCCGATTATCTTTCCCATAAAAAATTACCTCCAAATAATTTAACTATATTTATATTTTTTTATTTTTTACTATTAGTATCATCTACGGATTAGCCACAACAACCATCGCGTGGCGAATAACCGTGTCATTTAGCATATATCCTTTTTGCAAAACCTGACAAACAGTGTTGTGGCCATAATTGTCATCCTCAATGACGTTGATTGCGTTGTGACAATTTGGATCAAACTCTTTGCCTTGGCTTTGAATTTCCAAAACTCCAATCTTTTTTAAAGCGTCCGAAAATTGGTTTGCGATCAGCCTAACGCCCTGACTGAGCTTAGTGTCGTCTTCTGAAGCTTCAAGCGCGCGTTCAAGACTATCTAAAACAGCAAGTAGCGGAGTGATGCAATCGGCCTTTGCGGATGAATATATTTCCTGCTTTTCTTTGATTGTTCGCTTGCGAAAATTGTCAAACTCAGCCTTAAGCCTCAAATCCTTGTCTTTTAAAATTTTAAGCTCGCTTTCAAGCTTTTGGATTTCCAAAACATAATCTTCGAGACTTTTTTCAAATTCCTCCTCATCCAAAGCCTCCCCTTGCTCAACCTCATCTTCCAATTTCAAGCTTTCTGTTTCGTCAAGATTTTGAGACCCATTTTCTTTAAAAGTGTCTTTTTTTTTCTTTTTGCTCATATTTAACTAATCTCCTTCCTCTTTTTCAGCTTCGCCCAGCATATTATCAATTATGGATGTGACACTTTGCGAAAAATAAGAAACATATGGGATGATTTCTTGATAGTTTAGTCTGATTGGCCCAATAACACCAAAAGATCCAAATTGCTCACTAGTTCCATATTTTGTCAGAATTAAGCTTGAATTTCCGATTAAAAATGTGTCATTTTCCTTTCCAAAAACTATGTTAATCCCCGAAAAAGCGCTCGATAATATGTTTTCTATTTTGTCTTTGGCCGACATGAATTCTATTAATTCATCAGCCTTCAGCCCATCATATTTTAAAAGGTTATTTTCGCCTTTTAAGTCGATTTGCGTCTTTGAAATCTCATCAGACATTTTGTGAAGTGTGTCTAGAAGGGGGGAAAGACTCAAAGTGTAGCTGCCCATAGCTTCTGCCAATTTTTGAAAAACATCGTCATCAAATGAGTCGATTGAAATCCCCTTGAGATTTTTATTAATTGTCTCTTGGAAAAATTTCAGCTGCTCGTTTGTTATATCAAACTGCATTCGACAAATTTTATTTTTCACTTCACCCGATGAGGTTATTATCAAAACAGCATAAACCCTTCTCCCTGTTGGAATAACTTCAACTTTAGATATAACCGAAAACTTGGGTATGTTGTTTGTTGAAATGGCCGCAAGCCCCGTGATTTCCGAAAGAGCGCCCAGAGCATTATCAACAACAGCAGAAACAGAACTTGTGTCTGCGCGGAGCAAATCGTCGATTGACTTTTTTTCTTGATCGGTTAGATTTTTTGGCTTAACAATTTGGTTTATATATGCTCTAAAGCCGAGGTATGTTGGAATCCTTCCGGCTGAAGTGTGAGGCTGCTCTAAAAAACCAGCTTTTTCAAGTTTGGCCATGTCATTTCGTATTGTCGCTGGCGAAACAGCTTTATTGAGTTTCGAACAAACAGAGACGCTTCCAACTGGCTCGCCAGTTTCAATATATAAATTAACTATATGCTCTAATATTTTCAGCCGCCTTTCATCATTTTTCATATATTTCACACCCCAGCACACGATGAATGATTCTTAGCACTCATATTATCTGAGTGCTAATATTATATTATCACCATTTTTTCATTATGTCAATAGATTATAAAAAATATTTTTTTAATTTTTATGGTTTTGCAAATTGATGTTCTGGCTAGCAAGCAAAAAACCACTAATTGTTTTGCTTTGTTGGGTTATATTTGTTTCAATAAAACCCTTTGCTTAAAACATCCGACTCTTTTCTCAAAAACGCCAAAAAATTCCAATGTCCTCAAGCAAATTCTGGGGAAACAACGCAAAAACAAATTAAGCGCCGCCATCTCACAACTAACTGTAATATCAAACCTTTTCGAGCCTCGTCCCCGTTCAAACCGTCCTCAACAAGCGATAGCTAAGCGCCCTCAACAAAAGCTTTGCCCAAGGGCGCCCACCTACCACTTATTACATATAGTTATAAAAAACACTTGGCATTTTAATTTAGAGCAAATTAGTGTGGTTGATGGTTAACCAAGCGGCGCTTAAATCGATTTTTGCACTGTTTCCCCAGAATTTGCTTGAGGACAGCTTAATTTGAAAAAATTTTTTAAATTAAATTTAAGATGTTCCCAGCAAAAGGATTAATGGACCAAATATAACCCAAATCAACATTTTTCGACTTTTTATCAACCCCAAAAAGTGACAACAAAATCTAAAAAATTTCATTGTCACCTGAAAAATGCTTTGTTTTTTCATTTAAACCGCATATTCAGCCACGGCAAACCGTTTTCAGCTACTGTATATATGGCGGGGATTCCGTCCATCATAACATAATACGATCTGTAAATAAAATTTTTGGTTGCTGCAGCATGCTCCCCCCCTGGCTGCGACGTTTTGGGCAAATTTGAAACACCTCCAATTTTAAAACTATACGTTTTGTCATCAATAACATAGGTCATCTCAACTTGCGGATTGCGCAGTCCACACAGCTCGATGATTTCGTCGGACAGATGCAGCGTGTAGATGCTGGAAGCAGCTAACAAAGGAGGTCCGTTTTCCAGCTGGCTCATTGTTTCCTCGGGTATTTTGAATTTTTTAGAGCCAGATATTTTTAATTTTCCGTTTTGATCCTCAACAAGCTCGATGGGGGAGTCCAAGTCATTCCGTTTAACGACACATTTTTTAACTTTTCCTTTTATTAAATTGCCATTTCCATCCGAAACTTTTGCCATATATGGGATTAAATTTAAATTTGCATATTGAAAATGCTCCCTAAAAAACGGGTCTATTTTTGCGGCAGGAATCAGGCCAATCTCTTGCTTCCCCTCTTCAAGACAATAACACGCTGTCCCGTCGGGGGTTATATTGCCAATTCTCAATATTGCTGAATGATCATCAAAATCCGCTTTTATCTTGGCTATTGGCTCATCAAGTCCATAATCCTGCAAACTGTGTTCTGGTTTAAAAACACCTTTAATTTCCAACTGTTTCATAAGCCTGAAGATTTCAGAGCAAAAAATTTCATTTATTGGAATATTTTCAAATTCATTAACCTTAAAAACATCGTCCTGCCTGCAGATCACAGTCAAACTGTCCTCTGATTTGATTGTGACTTTTAAAGGATATTGTTCGTTAAAATAGTAGTACTGAACTGAAACCGATTGATCTTTCGTGAAACCAAACAAAAAAAATGCGGAGATCAAAAAAACAATGACTAAAACAGAAGTAGATATAATAATTTTTATATTTTTCATTCACTACCTTGTTTCTTACAAAATGACAATTTGTATATTCTGATATCTATATCACAAATTTTTATCAATTATATGACCACCTTTTTATATTTTATGATCTAACGAGTAAAAAACAAATCCCGATGTTGGTTTTGGAAAAAACAATGCGCTATTTTGAGGCATACTCTCCCCACTTTCTACAACATCAATTATCTCATTTATTCTCGTTGCGCTCAAAAAAACCGCAAAACACGCATCCCCACAGTCAACCGCTTCGCAAGCCTCGCTCGCCGATTGAACATACCCCACCTGATCCGACGCAACATCAAGGATTTTTTCAAAAAACAATTTATGTAAAACTGCAACATCCAGTTTTCTATATGCCTCAGAGTGTTTGCATATTTCTTCCATTATATCCAAATCCTTCAAAACCAGCACGCTATAGATGCCATCTGCATATAATCCAAACGCGGTTTTGTTTTCCCTTTTGAGGCCAAACATTGTCTTTCGAGCCGATTTTAAGGTTTTACATTTAGTGATTTCAAAATATTTAGACGCTCTTTGTAGTATGTCGTCGCTATCGAACATGTCCATGTTTGAAACAATCCTGTGGGTTGGAAGGACGGCCAGAGCGGGGTCATTTTTTTCAATAAAAAGCGTCATGACGTAATTTGCGGGATGCTCGTCTGATATGTTTTCCTCAAGCTTTAATTTTTCTTTATATGAGCATGCAGCCCGAAATATTTGATCACCACC
>CADBXQ010000085.1:3767-7978 GCA_902798675.1 Oscillospiraceae bacterium | reverse complement strand
CAATTCTGACAAAAGTTACCCATACTGGTGAAATCGGCATTTTCTTTACTTATAGTAATGAGTTTATTAAACCACACATTCCAAGATATGATGGCAAACTTTAAAAATTGTTGAAACAATGATAATTAATACTTTTTGTAAACAGGTGAAATAGATGCTTTTAAAAAAAGTGCTGCTCATCGTTAAGGATCCCACTTTGAGCAGAAAACAAAACTCAAAGTGGGATTTTAAATATGTAGGTATTTTTAGATGTTTTTTCTTAAGGATTAGCCGATTTTTGCGTCTATCAGGTTATCCCTTTCGATCACCTTTTCACGTAGCAGATTAACCTTCGAGTGGAGATCTCTAGATGCTTCTTCCAAGTCTGAAATCGAACATTTTCCTAATTTACGCGCTTGGCATTTTTGTTGCCACTGATCACACAAAAGGCCTATTTGATCGCTAAGAGACTTAATTTGATTACTAATTTCATCGAGTTCTTTAGTGCCTCCAGTAACAGATTCTAATGCATCAGATTCAAGCTTATTGTTTTTGTTCTCTTTCATTTTAGGCACCTCCTTTCAAATCAAAAATTTCAATATTCAAAGGGATTTTGTGTATAAATTTAAAAACAACCCCCTCGAATTTATGATAGCACAAATGATATTAAATGTCAACAGTAAATAAAAAAACAAAACCCAAAGCGAAGTTTTAAATATATTTTTTAAACAGCCTTCGTTATTTTTTCTGTGGGCTTGGGGCTTGATCAATCCCTCCAGTAAGTGATTCTAATAACACAAATTGTAGATAGGCGCGAAAAAAATATATTTTTTGATTATTTGTTGTAATTTTTGAGAAATAGTGTTATAATCTATCTAGGGGTTGTGAGTTTAAATTTATAGATTGAAACAGAAGAGGTGGTTTAATTGCTAAAGAATTTTAAAAGTGCGGATAAGTTTTCAAAAGAGAAATATTCAGCAGAGGCTGATAGGTTGAAGGCCGAAATGGCAGCGCTTCAACTTGAAATAAAGGAAAAAAATTTGCCGGTTATCGTCCTTTTTGAAGGGGTTTCTGCTTCGGGGAAAGGCCAGAGCATCAGCCGAACCATTCTTTCCCTAGACCCTAGATTTTTTGAGACATATTCAATCACTGAGCCAACCGATCTGGAGCGCAGAATGCCGGATATGTGGAGATATTGGACGAAAACTCCGGCTCGTGGGCAGATATGTTTTTTGGACAGATCGTGGTATCAAGACTTGTTTTATCGGGCGTTAAAAAGCGACAATTTGCTAAATGATAAACGTTTTAAAGAAAAATTGGACAGCGTTGAAAATTTTGAACGTTTGCTTGTTAGTGACGGAGCTTTGATTGTCAAAATATATTTAAATATATCCAAAAAAGAGCAGCGCAGAAGGCTAAAAAAGCTTTCTGAGAAAAAGAGCACCTCATGGCGAGTTGGAAAAAAAGACTGGGATAAAAATAAAAAATATGAAGAAACAGCGTTGGTTATGTGTTCTATTTTAAAAAACACAAACTATAATTTTGCGCCTTGGTATGTTGTTGACGGAACATATAAAAGAAATAGGAACATAGAAATATATAAAGTAATAATTAATTCTGTTAGGATGGCGCTGGAAAATAAATTTCAAAGTGTTGAAAAACAGACTCAAAACAGATTTATCAACAGACAGTTTAAACTTGTTGACATGCCTAAAATAAAAGACGTTAATTTGGATAAATATGTTGACAGGGCAAAATATAAAGAACGTTTGGATGAATTGCAAAAGGAGCTATTTAAGCTGCAAAATGTTTTATATAACAAAAAAATCCCTATGGTCGTTGTTTTTGAAGGCTGTGATGCTGCGGGGAAGGGAGGCGCGATAAAGCGCGTTGCAGGGGGGCTTGACTCGCGAAGTTATAGCGTTAATCCTGTTGCTGCCCCAACGAAGCTTGAACTTTCACACCACTATTTGTGGAGATTTTGGAACAAAATGCCTAAAAAAGGTCATATTTCAATATTTGATCGCAGTTGGTATGGAAGGGTTATGGTTGAGCGAATTGAAAAATTCACCTCCCAAAGCGCGTGGCAGCGGGCATATAACGAAATCAATGCTTTTGAACATGAGCTTTTTCAGGGCGGAATGATTGTCGCTAAATTTTGGCTTCAGGTCGGAAAAGATGTTCAACTCAAGCGCTTCCAGGATCGTCAAAACACTCCGTCTAAGAGATGGAAGATAACTGATGAAGACTGGAGAAATCGGGAAAAGTGGGACGAATATCAAATGGCTGTTGATGAGATGATCCAAAAAACCTCAACTGAATTTGCTCCGTGGAATATTGTTCCTTCGAATGATAAATTGTTTGCCAGGATATATATTTTAAATGCGCTTAATAATATTATAAAAAAGCATTTGAAAAAATTAGAAGATAAGTAGGAAAAAAATAAAAGCTAGCTGCGGTATGTGAGCTAGCTTTTTATTGTCTATAGTCCTAAAAATCTGATTATGTCATCTTTTGATCGCGCGCCAACTATATTTTCTTTTTTGCTGCCGTTTTCAAAGAGAATTATGTTTGGGATTGACATAATTTTATATTCCGCTGAAAGGGAGGGATTGTCGTCAACATTAACTTTTGCGATCCTGATTTTTCCCTCAAACTCCTGGCTAATTTCGTCTAAAATTGGAGACATCATTTTGCATGGCCCACACCAGTCTGCATAAAAATCAACCAAGACAGGAATTTCAGATTTCAGGACAACCTCGTCAAAATTATTGCTGTCACAAATCAAAACGCTCATATAAATTTCTCCTTTCTAAATTTTTTGTATATTTTTTGGTTATTAATACTATCTGTATTCGAGGCGAATAACCTTTCAGAAAACGCCGCGTCAACGCAGTCAAAAAATTGTTTGCAACAAGCCTCCAGCGCAGTGAAACCGTTTTTGTTTTCGGATCCGCAAGTTGCGACCAAAGCGCCGGTCCTTCGCCTTAAATTTTTAATTTTTCCATTTTGGATTTTTTTGTTATACAGCTGTTGGGACCTGTCAACCATCGCTTTTAGGGGAGACGGAAAGCCCGAAAAATAAACCGGGGAGGCAACAACTATGTGATTTGAATTTAAAATAAAATCAAATATTTTTCCAACGTCGTCTTTTTTATTTTGAGAGCAAACGCCAGATTTTATGCAGCAGCCACACCCTATGCACGGAAAAATGTTTTGATTATAAATAAATAATTCGTTAATTTTAAAATCTCCATGAAAATTTTTGACATATTGCTTTAAATAGACGTCCAAAAGCTCGGCCGTTTTTCCTTGAGTGTGGGGCGATCCAAACAAGACTAAAATTTTTTTCATATATTTAGTTTTTGACTGCAATACTCGCAAAAATACGACTCTTTGTTTTTTATGAATCGCTTTGGCAAATATTTTTCAAAATTGGTCACGCATCGATCATTACAGCAGCATTTATTTATTGTTACTGATGGAAAATTTTCAACTTTGGGAGCAGATAAAACGTGCGTAATGAGCGCCATTCTCGCAAAAACTCCATTTGCAGCCTGCCTAAAATACGTCGCCCTTGGGTCACTGTCAACTTCAAAGTCAATTTCATCAACTCGCGGAAGTGGATGCAAAACAAGCATGTCTGATTTGGCTTTTTTGAGCGTGCTTTTTTTCAGTTTAAAAAAGCTTTTTTGAGCGCTAAAGGCCGTTTTTTCAAATTTAAATCTCTCTTTTTGAATTCGAGTCATATATAAAATATCTAACTTGTCTATTGAATTTTCGAGTGAACAGGATTCTTCAAATTGATTTTTTGATTCTATAATGATTTTTTTTATATAATCTGGAATTTGTAGCTGGTCTGTTGATATAAATATAAACTTGTTGTTTTTATATCTCAGAAGCATCTTGACCAGCGAATGAACAGTCCTGCCCTGTTTTAAATCACCGCAAAATCCAAAGGTTAAATTGCTAAAAGAGCTCTTCAGTTCCTTTATTGTCAGCAGATCCGTTAAGGTTTGGGTTGGATGCAAATGCCCCCCATCGCCGGCATTAATCACAGGACAGCTGGAAAAACATGATGCCGCCCTTGCAGCCCCTTCGAGGTTGTGCCTAATGGCGATAATATCCGCATATTCGCTTATTATTTTTATTGTGTCTTTTAGGTCTTCCCCTTTTGCGATTGATGAATTGGTTGGATTGTCAAAACCGATAACCGGGCCTCCAAGCTTAAT
>CADBXQ010000085.1:0-3725 GCA_902798675.1 Oscillospiraceae bacterium | reverse complement strand
GGTTCATAGAACAAAGTCGCGATGATTTTTTTTGACATAGCGTTTGAAAATTTCGACATATTAGACTTTATATAAATCGCTTTGTTTAATATGGACTCCACTTCTTCCAACGAAAAATCGTCAAGATCAACAAGATGCTTCATTAAATCCTCCAAATTTTTGTAAAATAAATCAAACATTTCGAAAATAACTGCAACCGCCAGCAAAATTTATTTTTTGACCATTTTCTCAAGAAAGTATCTATGAACTGTTGGGTTGTCGGTGAGCTCGGGGTGAAACGCTGTGACTAGCTGATTTTTTTGCCGAGCAGCGACGATTTTTCCGTCAACTTCAGCCAAAATTTCAACGCCTCCGCCGATTTGCGTTATGTATGGAGCTCGTATGAAAACCATTGGGATTTTGCCAAATTTTTCGAATTGTGAAGTTGTCCTAAAGCTTCCAAGTTGGCGCCCATACGCGTTTCGCACACATTCAATGTCCATGGTTTCAAGGCCAGGTACGCCTTTATTTTCAACGCGTTTCGCAAGGATTATCAAGCCGGCGCAGGTTCCAAAAACAGGCAGCCCGTCTTGGATTTTGCTTTTGATTTGGCCCGTCATATCCAAGTCAATCAAAAGTTTGCAGATCGCAGTGCTCTCGCCGCCGGGAAGAATCAACCCATCAAGCTTTCTTTCAAGGTCTTTTGGCTTGCGAATCTGAAAAGTTTCTGCGCCAAGACGCTCTAAAATGGCTTGATGCTCCAAAAACGCGCCCTGAAGAGCCAAAACGCCGATATTAATCATTGGCCGCGCTCTGCCATTAAAATTTCTATTTCCTGCTGATTAATTCCAACCATAGCCTCTCCAAGATCTTCAGACAGCCTTGCGATCATGTCGGGGTCATCGTAGTTTGTCACGGATTTGACGATTGCGACGGCTCTTTTTTCAGGGTTTTTGGATTTAAATATTCCAGACCCAACAAAGACTCCTTGCGCCCCCAGATGGACCATTAAAGCAGCATCAGCAGGGGTTGCAACTCCTCCAGCAGAAAAATTAACAACAGGGAGTTTTTTATTCTTGTGAACATATTCCAAAAGCTCATATGGAACCTGCATGTTTTTTGATTCGGCAAAAAGTTCATCCTCGCGCATTGATGCAACCCTGTTAATATCGCTGTTTATTGACCTCATATGCGAAACAGCTTGGACAATGTCTCCCGTTCCTGCTTCGCCTTTAGAGCGGATCATAGAAGCTCCTTCCGCAATTCTTCTCAAAGCTTCCCCAAGGTTTCTCGCGCCGCAAACAAACGGAACTTTAAACTTGGTTTTGTCTATGTGATTTACATTATCAGCGGGGGTTAAAACTTCGCTTTCGTCGATATAGTCTATGTCAAGAGCCTGTAAAATCTGCGCTTCAACAAAGTGCCCTATTCGACATTTTGCCATAACTGGAATTGAAACGGCGGCCTGAATTTTTTTAATAATTTTCGGGTCGCTCATCCTGGAAACTCCGCCTGCTGCGCGGATATCTGCGGGAATTTTTTCCAGAGCCATGACTGCGCACGCTCCAGAAGACTCAGCAATTTTAGCTTGTTCAGGGGTTGTGACGTCCATGATAACGCCGCCCTTTAGCATTTGAGCCAAGTTTTTGTTTAATTCATAACGGTTTGACATTTTAAGGCCTTCTCCTAACAAATTTTTATTCAAAAGCAGCTTTTAAACTGCCGCCTTTAGTATATCAAATTTCATATGATTTGACAAGATCTAAATTCTAATTTATATATTTATCACGTGCATTTAAATATATTTGACAGTTCTGTGTCCTGCGAAGCGTCTAGAAATTTGCGCGGAATTATTATATACACTTTTGGATTAAATGTCAAATAGTAATATTGTGATGATTTTATACAACTTTTTAGGTCATATATTGGATACCGCCCGCAAAAATCCGAATTGGAATCACACAATATGCTCAACACGTGTTGATCGATAAAAAATTTTCTGTTTTTATTAACTATATCTAGATTTTTCACCAAAACTTTTTGATATGTGTTATATATTTTATATATATTAAAGCCAAAAACAGCAAAAAACGCCGCGGCCGCAAGCCATCCAACAATTCCAAAATCATAAAAAAAGTTCGCAAACACGAGAATTATTGCGCAGATAAGGTGGGTTAAAAAAGGAAGAATCGTTTTTTTGCTTTTTAAATTCATTTTGTGTTTTATGAAGTTTTTGATGTCTGTTTCGGTCAGCAAAACCTCAAATTTAATCATATTTTTTTCACGCCCTTAAATAATTTGTCTAAAAAGCTCTAAAAAAATTATATCACATAAAATCAACTTAGTCCAGCATTATTTAAAATAATTTTTTTGGTTTGCTAATTGGAGTCAAGCAAAATTGCAAAAATCAACATTTTGTATAATTTAAGGTTTGGGTTATATTTGTCCCCTTAATCCTTCTTCTGAAAATTTTAAAATTTAGCTTGAAAAACCTGTCTTTTTCAAATTTTCTTTGAGCGCATTCTAAAAAACAACCACAAAATGAGCTAAAACGCCGCCTGCCCACCATCAACCATGAAGTTTATCCCCCGTTTAAAATTTGTGGGTCTTTCAAAGCGCCAATAATAAGCCAAGGTCAAAGGGTGTGACAACCTAAACTGCCCGCCCTTGAGAACGCCAGCCTACCGCTTGTTGAGGATGGCTTTCAAAGAGGCAGGGAAGTTGAGGAAGATTTTAATATTACAGTTAGTTGTGAGTTGGCGGGGACTTAATTTGTTTTTGCATTGTTTTTTAGGATTGGGTCAAGGATATTTGAAGTTGTCATTTTTTTTAGAAAAGAGTCGGATTTTTTAGGAGAAACTTTATTTGGAACAAATATAACCCAAAATACAAATTGTATATTTATTAAATCACACGAAACATAAATTGCGAATTTTTGCAAGAAGCCAGCTTATTTTTAACCGGTTCTAGACGCTCAATTTAACATTTGGCTTTTTATCTAGAGCGATTTTGATTGGCTTATTTGGAACGCCGTTGACCAGCAAATCCGACAAATATTCGTCCAAACCAACAGGATATATCACTTCATTGCTGTTTTTTATTTCGTATAGCGAAAACCACTTTAAACCTGGTTCAAACATTTTCTCCTCGCGGGTTAAATTTTCAACAGTCACGAAATTTTTTGAAGTCCTGGCAACAATAAAACGCTGTCTAATGAGAGTTTTGACACCATCCATGTCTAAAACCAATTCTCCATTCCAAACAACTTTTCCAAAAAAAACGCTCTCAGAGCGCAAACCAGTCTCCTCAAAAAGCTCCCTTCTAGCTGCGGCGAGCAAATCCTCTCCTTCTTCAATTTTTCCGCCAACTAAATTCCAAAATTTGCCGTTATACTTTCCACTTGCGCTTTTAATGTTTTTGTTGTCCATTCCGATCAGCAAAACTTTGTTCTCAGGATTCAGCAAAATGATTTTAACACTGTTTCTGACAGCAAATCCTTCCATAAAAAATCTCCTTTGTTCACACTTTCCTGAGAAACCGAAAGCCAGCTTCAAAAAGAAACTGACCCTTGACAAAAATTTGGTTGCGGAGGCTGGATTTGAACCAACGACCTTCGGGTTATGAGCCCGACGAGCTACCGAACTGCTCCACTCCGCTTCGACATGTGACATACACAACCGACCCCAAAAATCGACTGCCAATTGAGTATATCACACTTTAATTAAAAATGCAAGCTTTTTTTAAAA